>JAIORC010000406.1 GCA_021108335.1 Phycisphaerae bacterium | reverse complement strand
TTGGCCAACGCGGACGTAGGCGGATCGGTATTGCAATAGTTCTTCATGGGGGTTTTGCTCCAAAAAGGGGTTCTAGGGAATTTGACTTCGGCAACGGGCCCGGCTGCTCTCTACCCCGTTATCCGTCGCCCAAAAAGTACTTTGGCGAAAAAATAAATTTGACCCCGAAAATCAGATAACGGTGATGACCCCGGGCCATCACGGTAACATGACGCGCAATCTGACTGAACTTCGTAATGAACTAGCCACCGCAGTTGGAGCCGGCAAAGCGTTTGTGTGATGTGCAGATGGCTATGCATCAATGACTACGGCCTCTTGCTTCTTCCATCTGTTGTGGGCAACTCGATGTGCAAAGCCTTGATCTTGCGGAATAGCGTGCTGATGTTGACTCCCAGGTCTTTGGCAACCAGAGTCCGATTGCCGCCATGCCGACGAAGGGCATCGACGATCAGTATCTTTTCCATCGATTTCAGCGTCGTAGGCCCTGCGAGTCCGGGGATTGCCCGGTCCGACTCGGCTCGAAGTTCCGGAGGCAAATGGTGAAGATGAATCAGCCCATCGCGACAAAGCACAAAAGCCTGCTCGATGATGTTCTCAAGCTCGCGAACGTTTCCGGGATAATCGTGGGCCATGAGCTGGCCCATCACCTCATCCGATACGCCCGCGATATCTTTGCCCTGGAGAAGATTGAACTTGGCAATCATATGCTCCACAAGCAGGGGGATGTCTTCCCGCCTTTCCCGCAGGCTGGGCAATTTCAGGCGGATGACACGAATGCGATAGAACAGGTCTTCGCGAAACGTACCCTTGCGGACCAGGCTTGCCAGATCCTTGTTGGTAGCTGCGACGATACGCACGTTGACTTTGATCGGCTCCACCGACCCCAACGGCTCGAACGAGCGTTCCTGGAGCACACGGAGCAGCCGGGCCTGCATGGCTGGGGAAATGTCGCCAATCTCATCCAGAAAGATCGTACCGCCGTCGGCGATGGCAAATCGCCCCGGCTTATCCTGCCTGGCGTCGGTAAACGCGCCTGCCTTATACCCAAACAACTCCGACTCCAAAAGCGTATCCGGCAGCGCCCCGCAGTTAATCGCGACAAATCGCCCCTTTCGCCGGTGAGAAAGATTGTGAATCGCTTTGGCAAACAGCTCCTTGCCTGTGCCGCTGGCTCCTTCGAGCAGAACGGTACTGGCGCTTTCGGCGATCTGGGGTAGAATCTCGAACAATCGCATCATCGCGGGGCTTCTTCCGACGATATCCTCGAAAGTAGACCTCGATTCCAGTTCCTTCCGTAGTTCTTCAATTTGGCTGAGGTCTCGAAATGTCTCCACGCCCCCGATAATCTGTCCGTTCCGATCTTTCAGGAGGGCTGTGGAAATACGAATCGGCATACGCGTTCCCGCGGTGTTGACGATATGTATCGCCGCATTGACTACCGGCTTGCCCGTGGAAAGCGTCAGCCTGAGAGCGCAGGCCTTCTCACAGATGTCGGCACGAAACACCTCGGAGCATTGACGGCCAATTGCATCGCGGCATTTTACTCCGGTTATTTCTTCCGCCGCCCGGTTGAAGGAGGTAATTCGCCAATCGCGGTCAACGGTGAAAACGCCTTCGTTGATCGAATCGAGTATAACGTCTCGGGATGTTTTTGACGTTGTGTCCACTTTATTACGCCTATCGCTACTCTGCGGCTTAATGCCGATTCATTCATGCTATATGATAACTTCGAGTATTGCATTTTGCAAAGATATCTTTTGGCTACATTCGCAAATTGCCAAGTAAGGCGTGCCTGGCCGAACTGGCCTTCGCGTCATAATTAACTCTGTAGCCGTAGCTTACGACACATTAAATAATCCTTTACCGTTTTGGCACGCAAATTGCAAAAATCCTGGTGATGAAAGTTGCGATACCCATATGGCGAGACAGAATTTCCCCGGTTTTTGACGTAGCGGGACATCTGTTGTTGCTGGATGTTCAGGAAGGCAAAGAGATTCGCCGCGAGGAAATCGCGGTCGAAACGTTGGAGCTTTTTGCCAGGGTAAAGCAACTGACCGAATTGGGCACGAATCTGGTTATTTGCGGCGGGATATCCTGGCCTCTTGAGAGAATGCTGGTTTCGACGGGAGTGCGGGTGATCCCACAGACCTGCGGCCCGGTGGAAGAGGTGCTTCGGGCGTTTCTTGCGGGACAATTAACCGAACAGGCATTTTTAATGCCAGGATGTTGCGGGCGGCGACGGCAATTTCGCAGCGGACGCGGTGGCCAGCGTGGTCAAGGCCGAGGACGCTGGTGATTTGGGTAGCAAGACAGATTGATTGATAACATTTAACATTGAGCGTCATGCGACGCAGAGAGGAGTTCGAACATGCCACGAGGTGATAGAACAGGCCCGCCGCAAGGTGGTGGGCAAGGACGCGGACGAATGGGCGGTCCGCTTGCCGCGGGACCAGGCGGGAATTGCGCCTGTCCAGGTTGCGGACACAAGGTTCCACATGTTCCCGGGCAGCCTTGCAACCAAAGAGCTTGCCCGAAATGCGGAATGATGATGACCAGAGAATAATTTTTACCGGAATCTACAGAAAGGCGGTGTTTATCATGCCAGGTGGAGATAGAACAGGCCCGGCTGGACTGGGTCCAATGACAGGACGTGCAATGGGATCTTGCGCGGGGTATGCGGCTCCCGGATATGTGAATCCAATTGTCGGTCGCGGTTTTGGTGTTTTCGGACGTCGCGGTGGCGGTGCCTTCGGGCGCGGCGGTGGCGGTTGGGGTTGGCGTAACCGGTTTTACGCAACCGGCTTGGTTGGCTGGCAGCGAGCAGGGTTGGGCATGCCCGCTTATGGGGTGCCCCCGATGCAGGCGGCGACATATTCCGCACCACTTACGCCGGCAGTTGCAGGGAAGCAGGAATTGGATGTGCTGAAAGGCCAGGCTGAGTACTTCGAAGATGCCCTGGAAGGTATCAAAAAGCGGATCGAGGAACTTCAGGCTCAGATTTCTGAAACAGCCGAATAGTGAAGGAGCCTCTAAAAATTGCTTTTGCCTCGACAACGCAGCCGGCGGAAATTGCAGCCGTTCGTAGCAGAAATGGATTTTTAGAGGTTCCTTAAGGTATAATTGTTACCGCAACCGGGGCAACAGCGGATGCTGTGTAGCCCCGGTTGCGGTTTTATAGAAAAGGAAAAATAATGAACATAGTGATTACTGCAACGAAGCCGTCATTGGACGCGAACGTCGAGCCACGTTTTGGGCGTTGCCCATATTTTCTGATTGTCGATACCGATACTCTGAAGTTTGAAGCGGTGGAAAATCCCAATGTAATGTTGGGCGGCGGAGCGGGTATTCAATCGGCTCAACTGCTGGCTGAAAAGGGTGTGAAATTTGTCCTGACGGGCAATTGTGGGCCTAATGCGTATCAGACGCTTTCGGCGGCTGGTATTGGCGTAATTGTCGGATGCGGCGGCACAATCGCGGACGTGGTTGAACAGTTCAAGGCGGGGCAATTAAACGCCGCCGATGAACCCAATGTAGCCAATAAGTTCGGCATAGTCGATGTGCCAAGCCCGGCTCCGGGCCAACCGGCGGGATTACAGCAACCCCCAATGACAGGCGGAGGCATGGGTATGGGACGTGGTATGGGTGGCGGTCGAGGTATGGGTGGTGGTATGGGCCAAGGTGGCGGCATGGGCCAAGGTCGTGGCCAGGGCATGGGGGCTGCTTCAACGCCGCAACAGCCGCCCCGGAATTTGACCAAAGCCGACGAACTGGCTATGCTCAAGCAGCAAGCCGAGGCGATGAATCAGCAGACGCAACAGCTTCTGGAACGAATAAAGCAACTGGAACAGGAAGGTTAGGCTCTCGGCGGCAAAATTAACCCGGAAAGGAAGCAAGACAGTGAACACTCTGATCATATTCAACCATCAGCCGTATGACGGCACGGACGTTACATGGAACGGGCTGCGACTGGCTGACAAGCTCATCGATGCGGACATGGAGGTGCGGATTTTTTTGATGAATGACTCCGTGGACATGGCCCGGGATATCGCCAAGGGACCAGACGAGTACTTCGATCTGGTGCAAATGCTCAAAGACCTCATCGCCAAGGGCGTAACAGTCAAAGTCTGCGGGACGTGCAAGGCCAGGTGCGGCCTTCACAAGAACGAACCGTACTTCGATGGCGCGAACGAGGCGACCATGGTTGAATTGGCCGAGTGGGTCAGCCAGGCCGACAAAATTATTACGTTATGAGATCGATATGAGCCGTGAAGCGTTGACAGACGGTTTCTACGACCGGATCAAACCCCGCCTGCTTCAGCGGATTGGGCGCGAGCTGCGCCTTGCCGGCAGCGTTCTGGACCTTGGGTGCGGGGCGTGCGAGCTGGTGCAGTACCTGGTGCGGACATATCACCAGCAGGTTACGGGCGTAGATGTCTCAGGCGACTGTTTTCCGAAACGTCGCCATACGTCCGAGGGCCGGCGATTCCGCTGCCTCCGCAAGAATGCCAGAAACCTGAAGTTTGCCGAGGATGCGTCGCAGGATGCGGTGGTTTTAATGTGGTCGCTTCACGAAATGGAACACCGCGATGCGATTCTCGCCGAGGCATACCGTGTGCTGCGTCCGGGTGGGGAGATATTGATTGTCGAATTCCCCCGGGGTTCCCTGGCCCAGACATTCTGGAACGAAGACTACTATTCGCCGGACGAAATCAAGGCCCATCTTGCGGAAGCTGGGTTTCATGACATACGCGTCCGCCTTATCGAACAGGACCAGATTATTTGGGCCAGAGGATTTCGCCCACCGGTGGAGCTTATCGAGACAAACGCCGGTACACGGGAAACAGACTAGCCGCCATGATGATGGATAACGCACATTCTCTCTTCGATTTTGGTCCACTGGCCGCTGAGTATGACCGCTGGTACGACACCTCCGCCGGCCGCTCCCACGACCAATACCAGAAAAACCTCGTGCGCAGCCTCCTGCCAGCCGCCAAGCCGGGCGAACGACTCCTGGATGTAGGATGCGGCACTGGACATTGGAGCCGCTTTTTCGCCTCCCTCGGCTATGCCGTCGTGGGTGTCGACACCTCCGGGCAAATGATCGATGTCGCGAAGGCAAACGATTCGCCACAGTGCGACTTTGAGATAGCCGACGCGTGCAATTTACCGTTCGATGCAGATTCCTTCGAAGTCGTCGCCGCCATGGCGACCATGGAGTTCGTTTCCGATGCACATGGGGCACTGACGGAGATGTTCCGCTGCGTCAAGCCGATGGGGCGGGTTCTCATCGGTACGCTCAACCGGCTTGCCCCCATCAACCAGAATCGATTAGCCAGGGACAAGGAACCATATGCCTCGGCCCACTTGTTTTCCCCTGAAGACATCAAGAAGTTACTGGGGCAATATGGGCGTGTGCGGATGGGCGTTTCCCCTGAAGCCGCCACGCACAAACTTCCCGGCAATACACGTTCTGTCCCGCCACAGGCAGCCGAACTGGAACAGCCAGGAGACGCTTTTATCGTTGCGGAGGTGCGACCATGAACATTCAAGTCGAAGTGAGTCTTTACCCTCTGCGGAAGGATTCGTTGGAAGAACCCATAAATAGTTTTACGCAACATCTTCGCAAATGCGGGTTCAGCGTAACCGTTGGGCCGATGAGTTCGCATATCAGCGGAGAATCCGGACGTGTTTTTGAGGCTTTGGCGGAAGCTTTCGACGAAGCCGCCGGTAATGGCGATGTCGTCCTGACAATGAAAGCCAGCAACGCCTGTCCGCATCGGCTCGACAACACCGAAGCCGGCGGGAATTGCAGCCGTTCGTAACAAAAATTGACGAGTGTTATCTCACAGAGATATTGTGTACCAAAAAGGATAGTTGGCAATAATGCCAAACGCTAAGAATTACTTAAGCTGCTCTAAGAGGAGTATTGTTATGCCGTGGATAAAACAGGAAATGTGTACTGGTTGCGGAATTTGCGTCGCTGAATGCCCCGTGGACGCCATCAGCCAGGAAGGTAACGATTACGCCGTAATTAACGAGTCCGAATGCATCCGATGCGGGCAATGTCACGATGCGTGTCCACAAGAAGCGGTTCGCCATGACGGCGAAAGGGTTCCGCAGGAAGTGGCAGCCAATTTGCAATGGGTTCGCAAGTTGCTTGAGCATTTCCAGGAGCCGGAGAAACAGGTAGCCTTTATGCAACGCATGATGCGATTCTTTAACAAACAAAAGAAGGTAAACGAGCAAACTATCGATGCGATCAAAGCTGCCCAAAATGATCCTGTTGGGAGCATCGACGCGGCCATTCGTGATCTTAATTGAGAAAGGCAAAAAACGAATATGGAACAGACTTGTGCACAAACACCGCCGGCGGACGAAGTTGACCGGCAGGCAGAAGAGTTAATGCTTCAGAGCAGGATGCAGAATATCGGCCGTAAGTTGCTGGTTCTGTCCGGCAAGGGTGGAGTAGGTAAGAGTACAGTGGCTGCTAACCTGGCTGTATCACTGGCCAATGCCGGCAAAAAGGTCGGCCTGTTGGACGTGGACATTCACGGCCCGAGCATTCCCAAGTTGATGGGGCTTGAGGGCCAGCGTCCGACGAAGGATGGAACGCAGCTACAGCCTGTGCAGATTGCGGACAACCTGAAAGTCATGTCCATCGCATTCCTTCTTGACAGCCATAGCGACGCCGTGATTTGGCGTGGCCCGTTGAAATACAATGTCATCCGGCAATTCCTCAAAGACGTAGCCTGGGGGCAACTGGATTACCTGGTAATCGATTCTCCGCCGGGAACGGGCGACGAACCGCTATCGGTGGCGCAACTGGTCGGATCGCAGGCTGGAGCGGTTATTGTTACCACGCCGCAGGACCTGTCGGTCTCGGACGTTCGGAGATGTGTATCTTTCTGCAACACACTGTCGCTGCCGGTGATCGGAATCGTAGAAAACATGAGCGGGCTGACCTGCCCTCATTGCGGCGGAAAAATCGATCTCTTCAAAGCCGGCGGCGGTCAGACCCTTGCCGAAGAAGTAGATGTTCCTTTCCTCGGACGAGTTCCCATAGACCCCGAAATCGTCGCCTCCGGAGATTCCGGGACGCCTTTCGTACAGGAATTTCCGGACAGCGAAGCCTCGAAGGCGTTTGCCGGTATAATCGATTCCATAATGGCTGCCGAACAGTCACAGGATCAACCCCTGCCGGCAAATACAGTCGGGAGATAACGTTTGTGACCATTGATCTTATGCAAGCCGAGCTAGCCCGGATTCAATCGCAGATGCACGACAATTGCGTAGTGTGCAGCCATTCCAACGAATGCGGGCTTGGGCTGAAATTCACGCTTTCGGAAGACGGCAGTGTGCAGGCTACGTTCAATTGCGACAAAGTCTTCGAGGGTTATAAAAACGTGCTGCATGGCGGCATCGTTTCATCCCTTATGGACGGAGCAATGACGAACTGCATATTCGCGCATGGTTGCTCCGCGGTAACCGCCGAGTTGAACGTGCGATTTCGGCATCCGGTGGTTATAGGTAAGCCCGCAATTGTGCGTGCGTGGATTGACCGATCTTCTCCTCCGTTGTATGTGGTCAAGGCGGAGGTGTTGCAGGATCAGCAGGTCAAAACGACCGCGACGGGTAAATTTATGGAACAGCCCGCGGCTGGCTCAGGAGAAGTGCGATGAGTTATATATTCGGGCCGGTGCCGTCGCGGCGGCTTGGCCGATCGCTTGGAGTTGACCTTGTCCCGTTCAAGACCTGCAGTTACGACTGTATCTACTGCCAACTCGGCAGAACGACGAACAAGACGATCCAGCGAAAGGAATGGGTTCCGCTTGACGATGTTCTGGCGGAGTTGAAAGGCAGGCTTTCCAGTCAGCCGGACTATATCACCCTCAGCGGCTCCGGCGAACCGACGTTATATTCCCGAATGGGTGAGCTGATAGATCAAATTAAGGCGATGACCGATGTACCCGTTGCGGTTTTGACAAACGGCGGCCTGCTCTGGGACAAGGCGGTTCGCGGGCAGTTAGCCAATGCCGACCTGATTGTCCCTTCGCTGGACGCTGGCGACGAGGCGATGTTCCAAGCTGTCAATCGGCCGCACGAAAGCATCTCTTTCGAGAAGATGCTGAACGGGCTTATCGACTTTCGCCGCGAATTCCAGGGGCAATACTGGCTGGAGGTGCTCCTGCTGGCTGGGCATAATGCCGGCGACGCCGAGGTGGAAAAGCTGGTGAACTGCGTCAGCCGCATCAAGCCCGATCGCGTCCAACTCAACACGGCAACCCGTCCTCCCGCCGAAGACTACGCCGTTACGGTGGAGCGGCAGCGTCTGGAAGAACTGGCAGCTATGTTCAGCCCGCCTGCCGAGGTAATCGCCGATTTTCGAGGCGTGCACCAGCGTCGCGAATTCGCCGCCGGGCGGGAAAGCGTCCTGGAATTATTGCGAAGACGGCCTTGTTCCATAGACGACATCGCCGGCGGGCTGGGCATGCACCGAAATGAAATTGTCAAATACATAGAAGAACTCAGTGCCCTAAAAGCAATCGAGCACAGCTCTGTTGCGGGCAAGCTGTACTATAAAGCAACGGAGCGGTTGCAAAGGTAATTACACGTATTATCAGAAAAAGGTGAGTGATGGCTGACACATTCAAAGCACAGGAAATCGAAATTGGTTATCATCCCGACGGCTATCGTATTGACAAAACCGCGTCGGCGATGGATCGCTACACGAAATGGGATATTCTCTCCGATGGGCAATGGAGTAACCAGACGCCGGTATGTTTTCATTCCTTACCGGATGAAGGATGGTACAAGTGCGAAAATTTTGCCTGAGCGAGGTCGGAGATGCTGAACCGTTACGGCGATACTTTTTTCCGTTTATAATCTGAGAGCATTGTATCCTGTTTTTCGAGAACGGAATTTGTATTCGTTTTGCCATTTACATGTTTTTCGAGAAAGGCAATTGCATACCTGCGAATTACATCGAATTGCTTGTTGGTTCCACTGAGCAACTGCGCCGCGAGAGTATCGGAAAAACAGTTATTGAACGAAAAGTGACTCGCTCCTTTGATTTCCAGCAGGTACTTGGGGGCTGCAAGGTTGTTGAATATTTTTTTCGTAAGTTTTGCCATGTTCTTGTCCCCCCGTTTCTGTTTTTTTTCACGTTCTCCAAGGTACAGCATGGATGGTATTTTCACCGCTGCCAGCTCATTGCCTTTATAGAGATAACCTCCGGCACCGGTTGAAAACAGCAACACCGCTTTGATGCGTCGGTCTGTTCTGGACGGAATCGTTCCACACAGTCCCAGTGCAGTGAAACCGCCAAAGGAGTGCCCGCCGACGGCGATCTTTTTCTGGTTGATGAGTTTTCCAAATTTCCTGGATTTGATTATGCCGTTCAGAGCACATTGCATTTCATCCAGCCGATAGAGATAATCGCCGCGATCTTCCGGTTTGGATGAGGAAATTTGTTTGACGTAACGCAGAAAATCTCTCCTGCTGAACTTCTGCGGCCCCGTCTTGCTACGCACAGCGCTGTGCCTGTCGTTATGATCCGGGGCGACTACGATCCAGCCTTTGGCTGCAAGCGATTCCGTGAAAAAAACAGAAGCCATTCCGCAGCCGCCATAGCCATGCGAAAACACAAGGAGTGGGTATTTGTCGCTGTTCGCCAGCGGTTTGGCGTCCAGGGCGATATTGCCATTGGTTGGGCCGCCATAGCAATACGGCTTTGGCGTCGCTTTGGTGGGATACCACACCGCGACGGAAAGTGTCTTGTTTTTGCCGCTGCTTTTGACTTTAAAATCCAATACGGTAAATCCGACATTATAGATTTTACCTGTTGCTTTAATTTTTTGTGACGTGTTACGTCTGTTTGCTGTTCGATTATCCTTCTTGTCCTGCGCTCGGGCGCATGAAAAAGAAATGCATAAAAAAAACATGCATACATAGGGCAAGCCTGTGAAATTGGTTTTTATGTGTCTCATGGTTTCCTTTCTTCTCCAGTGCACAACAGCCAATTCCTTCATAATAGGAAGCCCTTCACAAATATAGCCGTCATGTCGGCGGTTTGACCTTCAGGCGGATGGCGTGGTTGCAATGTTTTTGGTAGCAACCTTGTTTCCCCGCAAAAAGCCCATGCCTCGGCTTTAGTAGTAGCTTAAGACATCGGAGATATGGCGACAAGGAATCTCTCTGCATGTTGTGAAAATCGCGGGGTTATTTGCTCTGTTTTTCCACATGAGCAGCAGGGCCGGCGAATGTGTGTTTTCTTGATCAATACGTGCATAAAAACGGACACACACCGGTACGCTGGTGGACGCTTCGCTGGAGATCGTAGGGCACTCCGGGGGACACCTGGCCCCCGGCCATCGACTATGCCGATCTCATATGCGCCGCCGGCCTCTGTCGTGAACTTGATTACGCCGTCGGTGACCGTCGCGTTGATTTTCTTCGTGCGATTCAGATCGTTGTCGATTTTGTGGATTTCGACCTTGGCGTTTTTGGCCAGGCCGGGGATTTTAACGGTGCACTGTGTGGCGGTATCCGTTCCTACACGATAGATACCGTCTGAGTATCCCGTAACCGAGACAGACCCGCGTTTGCCCAGTGTTACCGACGCATCACCCACGGCGAGCGATCGGCCATTGACCAGGAGCAGACGCAGGTTCTTGCCCGGCTGGGCACAAGCCTCGGCTACTTCACCGTCGGTCTCGATTGCTGCAAGCCTGATCCCCTCGCCCGGCTTCGGATTGGACAGGTAGATGTGTTCCACGCTGCCGGCGAGGGTAATCTTCGCGGCAACCACGCCGTTTTTCGATTCGATGGGAGTAACCGATTTGACGGGGCACTTAACCCCGGCGGGGAACGGATAGACCACCGTTACGACATCCGTGCCCTTGTGCCATGTCTTGTTGAAAATTGCCGTCGGGATCGTGTTCATCGGATAGTCAGGATGCTTTTTGCCGCCGGGGCGTGTCCAGCCCTGGATCGGCGCGTTCGCTTTGCCCTCGACTATTTTCACCTTCAGCCTACCAGTGTTCAGCGGAAAAATCGCCACGTTTGCCGCACCTTTGCAGGCTGACGTTACGGCGTTCGTTTTGGGGTCAATGTTCGCCTTATCCGCGTTGATGTGAAAGAGCACGTCGCAGGTATGTTTTTTGTCGTCCTTCGAGGTGAGAACATCGTGGATAATCCAGAAGTCCGGTTTCACGAAAAGTATTTTTCGCGCGTGCTGCACGGAATCGAGTGTCTTGGGATGCTTTTTCCTATGTTGCCAGTCGGTATATTCGCGGTATTTGTATCGGTAGAAACCGGCCACATAGTCAAGGCCGTGGGTCGTCGTCCATTGCGTATCCGTTGCCGGTGAGGGTGCGTCCCAGGGTTTCGGCCAGACTTTAAAACGTCGCCCGGCCGACTTGCGAATCTGATCCATCCCATCCACGAGAACGGTATTGTGGCTGCGTGTCTTAAGTACGTAGGCACGCCATTTCGAGCGATTGTAAGAGTAAGTGCCCGCATCCGGCAAGAGCAGTTTCCCGTAGGCATACATCGCGACATGCAGCTTGTCTTCATGGTCATGACCGGAACCGAGAAGCCCGCCGTCGAAGTGCAGTATCCGCGCGTTTTTGTCCCAGCCGGACCTCATGATGTAGTGGCCGCTGTAGGGCATGGCGATCGAATCCCTCGCCGGGCGTTTGCCCTCTTTCCCGGCGCTGATTGGATAGAGTAAATCGCTTCGCCCGGGGAAAAGCCGGTAACCCTTGCGTAAGAGATCCGTTACCTCCGTATTCCAGGAATCGTTCAGACCAAAACACTTCCCGTCCGGCATGCAGTCGTACATCAGATAGTTAAACATTTTCTCGATTCGCTTCTTATAGTCGGCGGGGAGTTCAGCCAGTCGGCCGTTTATCTCCGCTATCTGGAGAACGCGGGCAAATTCCTCCAGCACCCAGCAATTGTATCCGAGCGCCAACTCATGCATTATTCCGTCGGGATAAACATAATTCTCAAGCTGATTGTAAAGTTTGGTGATCCCGAATTGTCGCCATGCCTTGGCTTCCTTATATTCCGGGAAAATAGTACCTATTGTGTAAACGGCGAGCGACTCGGCTGTAAGCCAGTTGTGGCCCGTATAGTTCTCGACCAGATGCCTCGCGTGCTCGGCGGACGACTTAACGATATTGACAATGATATCATCGGTGAAGTTCGGAGACTGGAGGCAATCGAAGATCACGTCAGGCCAGGAATCCTGGTAACGCAAAGCCGTGTTGAGTGTTACCCATGGACCATGATACGCGTTGCGATTACCGGAACTGTTCAGGAGTACAGGACAGTCCCTGATAAATGAATTCATCTGTTGGGCAAGTTCGCGAGCGTACTTCTCATCACCGGTCTTCTGGTAAGCATGAGCCAGGCTGGAGAAATGGAAGTGTCGATTCAACATCGAGTTCCATTCGATGGTCCTGTTTGGCCCCTTGCTCAGCGGGTGGACGCACCAGTTGATATGTTTGCCAAAATCGTGGTAAATGTGTCTGTGATAGCGGACGTTAAACTTGTGAGACATAATCGCTTCGACGTGCTTGATGTTGTTTTCGCGAAATCCGGCACTGCCTGTCGTTGACCGCTCGTTCGGAGCGAGCCAGACAGGTTTCTTGCGCCGGCGAATGTGCTCCGCCAGTTCGTGACGGGCTGCCTTGAAGTCGCCCTTTTTGACGGCGGATTTCACTTTTTCAAGGCCGGGGTAGTCGAGATCAAGCATCTCGGCGAATAACTGCTTATCGCTAATCCGCGGGCCGACCTTCGATATGGGAATCTTCACCAGCCGCAAATCCCGGATTTTAAGCACGGTGCCCGCACGCTCCTGTCGGCTCCACAGGCCACAGCGATATCCTGAAATTGTAAACTGGATATTGTTGATTCTCTGTAATCCCAGGCGGGGGTTCGTCTTTGCCGCCAGACCGGATTTGTCCAGCGATCCCAACTGCAAGTTCATAGTGGCTTTCGACCAGCCAAACTCATCGAATGGGATCACGATATTTTTTGTGCCTTTGAAATTAATCCTTACATATCCAGAGTAGTAGCTCTTGTTCTTCGAGCCAATGACTAAGCGGATTTTTGGGGAACCCAGCACCCTGTTACTCTCCACCGTGAATACCAGAGCGTTGTATGGCGTCCAATCACGAAGCACGTCGTTTGACCGGATATTCCCGGACCTGGCAATATCCCATGTGATCTCGCCGGGAATTTCCTTCGATGCTCCCTTCCACTTTCCACCACCGGCGGGAAAAATGTAGTCGGTTACCGTTTTTTCTCTCTTTTTCACCGAGTCCTGGGCGGCCTCGGAAGCGGGTGGCGCGCATGAAACGAGCGGCGCGTATGACAGCAGGCAAAGTAACAGACAGAACACAAAACTCAGCCGACGGACACTTCTTTTTATCATGAAAATACATCCCTTTTCAAAAATCAAACATCAAAATTCCCGCGACATTCCCAGAGACATTATGCTGAATCATACCATATTCAGGGGTGAGGGTCCCAAATGTAACCGTCTCCGGCTACGCCATACGGCGTGTCAATTAATATGTAGTCCACGTGCAGGTCAGCAAAAAGGACGTTGCTTAACCAATCACTGTTGCTATGCCACGAAAATGGACCATAGTGCCCCGGCCAGTTGTAGTAAGAAATAAATACGGTTGTATCACCCAGGAGAATCGTCTGTCCGGGTTCTGGTATGTCAAAAAGATTATCCGTTCTGTCTCTCGTCATCGGCTGATTGAGCACATAGCTTGTTCCCCATTTCTTCCATACGGGACTGTGGCTGGTATGTATTGCACCGTTTTTGTCGTCTTCGGGACATTTGTAAAGTTCGTTAGACTCGATATAAGAATACAGCGTTCGGTCTTCCGGCATTGGTGTCGCACTGGAGAAGGAAAGAGAACCGGTATCAAATCCGCCCCATGCGAACCAGCTCACGTCGGAGGTTACCCTGGCGGGAATATGATTTTTGTGTTCGTTCCAATAAATGCGCCAGCAGACGCCGATCTGCTTCAGGTTTGAAGAACATGTAACCCGGCGGGCCAGGTTTCTGGTACGTTGCAGGCTCGGCGCAAGAATGCTGATCAGCAGCGTAATAATGGCGATTACGACAAGCAATTCTATGAGCGTAAAACCGCGTGATCGTTCGATATCACTTGATGATCGACGTTTATTCATAATGTCGCTTCCTTATAATGCGGAAACCACGGATTTACCAGTCAACCGTTACTTACTTGCAAAAAGCAGGAGTAGTGTGCCGGGGCACGAAACTACCATGCCCCGACACACAAGATGAAAAAGACAATTGACAATTCAAATACTATTTTATTTTCGTCTACGGCGAAGGGCAAACGGCAGGCCAAGCAGCAGCAACGTCATCGTCGCCGGCTCGGGGACGGCCAGCAGATCATTCTGGCCAAGAACCGTGTCCGAGAACCGAACTTCGTCGATCACACCGTCCCAGTAGTAGTTACTGGCGCCTCCGTTGTTAATCGCACCGATGTCAAAATTACCGGTCGAATCATGTAGGGAATCGATATTATGCGCCATCGTTACTGTCGTTTGCCACGTACCGGTGGAAAGGTTCTTGACATAGAATTTTACGCCGGTGGTCTGATCCGACTGGTCAAACGTTGCCGCCACGAAGTAGTCCACTCCTGTTAAAATCTCCAGGCCGGAAAAAAGTGACGCGGTGTTAGTGCCCGTACCGTCCTCACTCAAGAACAGACCTAACTCATTAGGATAAGTCGCATCACTCGCCTGCCGCACAAACAACCCCCAGCTTCGCTGGTTACCGAGGCTGTAGTTGAACTGTGAGGCTATCATTTGGTTCTCGGCGCCAACCTTGCGAACGTATGCCTCTATGGTGAAGTCGGAGACGGCAAATTCGGTCTGATCCACACAGTAGTAGTAGTCTTGGGCGGCGTTTCCGTCCAAATCGACAGCCTTGGCGTTTGCCGCGTTGGTCTGCGGAATAGGATTGTCAAAGTCCGCACCATTGCCGGTCGCAGGCAGTGTGTAGTGCGTTGGAGTACCGCCCGTAGTCAAATCGTTGTTATAGGTACTCGAATCCTCAAGATACCCAGGCGAATCCTCGAACCGCCAGTACCCGACGGTAGCCGCCTGCGCCGACGAGACCACGGCGACCATCGCCAACATCGTCATTATTGCAATTGTTTTTTTCATGTTTCTGCTCCTTGTGTTAGAATTATTCCAGACATTAACATTTCCTTTCAACTTCGCTATTCCCGAAGCCTTCCACCATTTCCAACAATCAATTCTGCCCTGCTCCTTTCTTTCCTTTCAAAAAATTCCTTTAATTCCGTTTCTGTTTTATTTTTTCCATCCGTTGGTTGTTTATTGTTTTGCTGGCGGGCCGGTTGTTTCGCCTTTGACGAATTCGCAGCCGAACTGAATATGATACGCCGATTCATCCGGCTGGCTTAATCTGTTGAACAGCCGCTGCACAGCCGCGGCGCCCATCCGCTCAAACGGCGCACGAACAGAGGTCAACTGCGAACAGCCCTGTGGGGGAACCAAGCCGGTAAAGCCCGCGATCGAAACGTCCTGCGGTATTCGCAGGCCGCGTTTCTGCAGCAGCGGATACAGTTCATACCCGACAGTGT
>JAIORC010000207.1 GCA_021108335.1 Phycisphaerae bacterium | reverse complement strand
TGAACAATTCAGCCGATAGGCAATGTCGGCAACCGACATCATCCGGCTGGCTTCAGTAGAGTTTGTCATCAAGTGTCTCCTCAAAATGGTAGGTCATCATCTTCGTAAAAGTTGGTTGGTAATTGGCCGTCGTCGGTCTCTTCGCTGCCGTCCAGACGCGGCGGCTTGTCGCCAAGTTTGTAATTCACGATGCTATCGTATTTCTCGCCGGCGACGGAGCGGACGGTGATCTGCCTGGTCTCGGCAAGTACGCCGGCGTCGGTCATTTCGACGGCTTGCCTGGCGGAATTTGGCGGCGGCTCGTTGCTGCGGGCCTTCCACCAGATTACGAATTTGCCTCGGGCGTAGCCGTCAGGCCAACCACACGGACGTTCGGATTGATATTGACATGGATATGAAAAAGGCGTAAACCTCTTTAGGCGGCATGGTTTCAGAGTGCCCAGTATCACAATTTTAAACCGGTGTTTACAAATACGCCAAGGAATGAAAGGCAGGTGAGGCCCTATGGTTAAGGGATGTATTCTTTCGAGATTGATCTCCATCTCGATTTTTGCATCATGCACGATTGTCCTTCCGAGTTGCAGCAAGAAGCCGCCTCCGAAGCCTCCCACTCCCAGGCCTGTCAAAGTCGTAAAACTGCAGGCGGTCAATCCATCGCATAAGTTACAACTGACCGGGGTCGTAGAGGCATGGTCTGAACAGGACATAGCATTCGAGGTTCCCGGACGTATAGATTATATCGTCGAGGAAGGAAGCTTGCTTAAAGGCCGATGGGTCAAAGCCGGCAAGGTGATCAATAAAGGTGACGTCCTAGCTACGATTGATCAGGAAACCTATATCGCCGCACGGCATGTGTCCGAAGCGGAAGTCAAATCCGCCAAAGTGAACCTCAAAAGCATCCTCCCCGCCGAGTTGGCGGCGGCTAAAGCCGGCCTGGACTATGCGGAGTTCAACCTTAAGCAGGTAACTGAGGCGCATTCCAAGAATGTCGCAACGGTTGTCGAAGTTGCCTTGTCGCGGGCGCAGCGGGACATTTCCAAGGCTAAGGTCGATCAAGCCGAAGCAGCCATATCGGCCGGCAAAATATCTCTGGCACGCGCGGAGGCTATACTGACGCAATCCAAACTGGACTTGCGGTACACCACGCTCATGGCACCGTTTGACTGCCAGGTATCGGAGGTCAGTGTTCGCGTCGGCGGGTACGTCCAGGCCGGACAGATGGTCGGACATATCGTAACGATGGACCCCGTAAAGGTGAACGTAGTCGTCTCTGGCCAGACCAACAACACAATCGCCATCGGCGACCAGGTAGATGTGTATATTCCGAACCGGAAAGAATCGCTTCAGGGAAGGGTGTACCTGAAAGCCACAGTAGCCGACCCGCATACGCGAACATTCAAGGTTACGATCATAACGCGAAATTATCTCGCTGCGATTAATCCACCGAAGGATCAGGCCGTCCTGAAACTACCGCGTATCAACGGCATCATGTCGGTCATGCGTGTTGACCTCGATAACAGCAAAAATTTCTACGTAGATGAAAAGCAGTGCATGAGGAAAGATGGCGAAGGCTATTTCGTATGGGTCATTGAAGGCCTGTCGATCAAGGACCGAATCGATCCGTCCAAATTTGTTGGCACGGTTCGCAAGGTTCGAGTCGTTCCAGGTGAACACCGTGTAAACTTACAGGGTATCTATCTTCTTCGTGAACTGAAGGATATCGGCGGATTGAAGTCCCGCCAAGCCATTGCCGCCGAACCGCCCGACAGTCTCAAGGACGGCGACCGCGTCACCTGGATTCCCGAAGATTGGATACTTCACCCAGGCGCCATCGTTCGCGTACAATTCAAACGTGATGAGCGACGCCCCGGTTTTTATGTTCCCATGGAGGCCATTATGCCAACGGGCGAAAGCGACGGATACGTTTTCGTTACCAACGGCGCTGATGCCAAGATGAAGGCGCAAAAACTCACCGTTACGCTTCACGAAACGATCGGCGAATTGCAACGTATCGACAACGACCAATTGGCAGACGGTATGTCCGTCATTGTTGAGGGCGTACACTACCTCAAAGACGGCGAGCCGATAACCATCGTTTCGAAGAAGGTAAAATAAGCCATGTCGCTATCGCTAACCCGCTTTACGCTGAAGCATCGTCCAGTCATGCTTGCAGTCATTATCGTTCTGATGGTTATCGGCATTGTCAAGTTCCTGACCATGCCGCGTCGCGCCGATCCGAGTTTTACAATCCGCACCGCGACGGTTACCACGCAATGGCCCGGTACCGATGCAAAGCGAGTTGAGCAACTCGTAACCTTCCCCCTCGAAAAGAAAATCGATTCACTTGACGAGGTTAAGGATATTCACTCTACGACGTGGAACGGACGGTCCGTTATCAATATTGCCCTGATGGACGATCTCGACATTGATCTGATTCAGGAAACGTGGGACAAGGTACGTGCCAAGATCGACGAGGTCCGCCCTAACCTTCCAGCGGGTGTGGGAGTCCCGCTAGTCAACGACAGTTTCGGCGATACGGCGGTCATGCTGCTGGCTATTCACGAGAAGCCGGGCGCTGAGCCCCCGCGCTACTCGATGCGTGACCTGGAGATAATTGCCAACGGTATCCAGGAGAAGATATCCCTGCTGGACGCTGTGGCAAAGGCTGAAGTCCACGGTATCCAGCCGGAGGTTATCTACCTGGAAACCACCCGAGGAAACTGGGGAAATCTTGATATAACGATGTCGCAACTTGAATCGCTGCTTCAGGCGCGCAACATCTACGCCTCTGGAGGAAGTATCGAGACCGCCCGCGCCCGTTTCGACGTCCAGCCGACAGGCGAGTTCGACGCCATCTCGCAAATTGAATCCATCGTTGTCAAACGCGATGAATCAGGAGCGCCGATTTATCTCAAAGACCTTGGTATCAAAGTTCGGCGTGGCTACCATGATCCGCCGCGAATCCGGGCTCGCTTCGGAGATGCCAAAAGCAACATGCCATGCCTGATTGTTTCCTTTACGATGAAGGGCGGGCAGAAGGTTACCGATCTAGGCCCACAGGTTACCCAACTCGTCAAAGACCTTCAGCAAAACGAAAAGGTCATCCCTCCCGACATTGCCGTTGATGTCGTGTTCGATGAATCGGTTTTTGTCAACGAAAAGATTTCCACCTTCACTATCAATGTTGCCCAGGCGATAGCGATTGTGATCGCCGTTGCACTAATCATGGCCGGCTTGAGACAAGCGACCGTTATGGCTGCGGCAATCCCGTTCGTAGTGGTGATTTCCATTGGTATCTTCGCAATGATCGGAGTGGAATTAGAGCAGATGGCGATCGCCAGCCTGATTATCGCTTTGGGCATGCTGGTCGATAACGCCGTTGTCGTCAGCGACAACATAGGTCGCTTTCAGCGCGAAGGTTACAACCGTTTCGAATCTGTTGCCAAGGGCGTCGAACAAATCCAGGGTTCCATTCTGATGGGAACACTCACGACGGTGTTCGCCTTTTTGCCGATGGCGTTCTTCCTGACAGGGTCACGTGCGGAGTATATTTTTTCCATCCCAGCCGTCGTATCAATCGCGCTGCTGACGAGTCTGGTGCTGGCATTGACACTAACATCCCTAATGGCCTATTGGATTATCCGCCCCCCGAAAAAGGGGCGGGCGGAACCCAAGTCGCCACTCGCCCGGATTGGCGATCTGATCAATCGCTTGCGTAAAAAGAAGTCCGGCTCGGGTTCGTCCATATTGGACCGATATGCGTCGCTGGTCCGCGGATGTCTTGTCGCCAAACCGCTGGTGCTGCTGATTGTGGTGGGCATGCTTGTCGGCGCGATAATGCTGCCCATCGGGTCGGAGTTCTTCCCTGACGACAATCGCGATATCCTTTATATTGATATCTGGCTGCCGGAGGGAACGTCTGTCGAAGCAACCAATCTGGCTTCTCGCCAAGTAGAGCAGATTCTTCGGGACTTATCCCCGATCCAGCGCGATGGGAAGAGTGTCGAACGGCTCCGGAGTTACTATGCTTCCATCGGAGGGTCCGGGCCTCGGTTCGCTTTGGGAGTGAGCCCGAGTCCGCAGCAGTCCAACTTCGCTCAGATCATTGTTCGGACAACCGATCCGTTGCTGACGGATAAGTATGTTGCGGACGTTCACGCTGCCGCGAAGAAGGCTGTCCCCGGGGCGCGCGTGATTCCCCGCAAACTCGCGCTCGGACCGCCGACAGACTCGCCGATTGCTATCCGTATCTTCGGCTCCAGTTCCACCAATCCTGGTTTTGCCGACGAAGCGGAACTCCGCCAACAGGCCGCGAAATTCAAGAAACTGCTGGCATCGCTCGACGGTACGTGGGACATCCACGATGTCTGGGGGGATTTAGGTTATCAGCTTGATATTGACATTGATAACGACAAGGCCAATCTAGCCGGTGTAACCAACGCCTCGGTGGCTAACTCGTTCAGTGCCTACTACTCCGGCCATTACCTTACGACATATCGCGAGGTTGACCATACAATTCCGGTGTACTTCCGGCTTCCGCCCGATGAGCGGGACAGGATTCATGACAGCCGAACAATTTTCGTTGAGGGCATTACGGGCAAACTGCCAGTCGATAGTGTCGCTGACACAAAACCCCGACGGACAACAACAAGGATCGAGCGGCGTGACAAGAACCGAATGATTGAAGTTCGAGCGAATGTTGAAAGCGGAATATTGGCCAACGATGTACTGACCGGTGCCATGCCTAAAATCCACGAACTTGCGGATTCGATGCCGCCGGGATACTATTACGAAATCGGCGGCGAACAGGAAAACAGCAACGATGCCAAGGGCGAGATAGTAACGTCCTTTGGGGTGGGCATCGTGCTTATCGCGTTATGCCTGATTATCCAGTACAACAGTTTTGTCAAGCCGTTCGTGGTCCTGCTGACGGTTCCGATGGGCGCTATCGGCGCATTCTTCGGACTGTGGATCACAGGAAATCCACTCGGTTTCATGCCGATGCTGGGACTGGTGGCCCTTACCGGTATTGTGATCAACTCCGGGATTCTGTACGTGGAATTCGCCGATACCTTAATTCGCCAGAAACTCCTTGCCGGCGAAGGTCTCGCAAAACCCGGCGAAAAGAGTTGCAACGGCCTGAACCGCCGGACATTTCACCAGTGCCTTTCCGAAGCGGGCAAAATCCGCCTGCTTCCGATTGTCCTGACCGCCAGTACTACGATCGGCGGGCTATTCACCCTGATTTTCGCCGGACCACTGTGGGAAGGCATGGCCTACCTGTTGATATTCGGCCTGATGGTAGCAACAGTCCTGACACTTCTGGTACTCCCGACAATCTACGCCACTGCCGTGGAGTATCTTGGCCTGAAGGCCGTGCCGATTCCGACTGAAAAGATGATGACGATCAACCGATCGAGAACGACCTGGCTGCTTCCAACTAATTTGATTGCAACAAAATGTGGACAGAATTTTGGGAAAGATGAATATGACCGGTGATAAATCACTACCTGTCGGCAAGAGCTACCAGGGTCGGCCGGTGTTCCTGATGATCATGCTGGTGCTGTACCCTGAGTCAGGAGGTTGCTGATGCTGCAATGGCGGGTCTTGCCGTTATGCACCAGCCCGGCGGCACGAAGTTCCGGCAGGCGTTTGTGTGCCTTGATATCGATGCGGTCTTCGACCTCCCTGGCGGTCAGGCTTGGGACTTGAGTAACGACTTTCAGGCACAGTTGACGGTGTCGGGCGGCGGTGCCGGTGTTTTCCAGCTCCCGCCGGGCCTGCCGCCGTAAGATTCGATTTCGTAGCACCACTTGCCCCAGCCGGGCCAGCGGATTACGTCGATACCGAAAACCTCGCGTTGCTGAAAATCCACAAGGCGGCGGAGTTTGTGCTGAATTTGCGGAATAGAAGGCATTTCCACCGTGTCTGCAGTTGTGTCTACCATCGAGAGGGTTTCCTTTGGGGCAGGGGTTAAAGTGGGAAAACGAAGTATTACCGGGCGGGCAACGGGTTCCAGCTCCCGCCTGGCCAACGCGGATGTAGGCGGATCGGTATTGCAATAGTTCTTCATGGGGGGTTTGCTCCAAAAAGGGGTTCATGGGGAGTTTGACTTCGGCAGCGAACACGACTGCCCTCTATACCGTTATCCACCGCCCAAAAAGTACTTTGGCGAAAAAATGGATTTGGCCGTCAAAGTCATATCACGCCACCCTGACTTTGGCGGCCAAACACGGTGATTTGACGCCCTTGGCCAATAACAAAACATGGCAAAAAGTCGCCTTTAGTCATCCTGACACGGGGGTATTGCGTATTTTCCACCCAGCACGAAGAAAAATAAAATTTGGACGCCTGCCACGGGAAAAAAATATATTTGGCCGGATATCACGCGTTTGGCCGGGATATCACGCCATGCTGACTTTGGCGGCCAAACACGGTGATTTGACACCCTTGGCCAGCGGCAAAACATGGTCAATAGTCGCATTTAGCCGTCCTGACACGGGGTTATTGCGCATTTTTCCGCCCATCATGGAGAAAAGTAAAATTTGGCCGCCTACCACGGAAAATGATTTTTTTGGCCGGGATATCACGCCATGCTGTCACGTTTGGCCGCGGCCAATCACGCCATGCTGACACATTTGGCCGCGTCCATCACGGTGATATGACGCGTCAGATGACTTTCGGAAGTCATGAACAGCGTCAGGGCAATGGCCCCGATACATGTGAAAAATCATTCAGTGTCGATCGGAGAAAACTCCGGTCATTTCGAAACCCTTTACGGAAGGAGCCGAACATGGCACTGAATGAAAGCATCACACTCGAAGAATTGGTCCGCAATTACGAAGGCTGCTGCGAATTGTGGAAAATCAAACTCGCCGCCAGCAGCATCATCGAGCTGGGTATACCGCCGCAGGACTGGGAAGACCTCATGCAGGAGATGATGTTGTGGGTTGCGAGTTTTCGCTACAATCCGCAAATCCACACCGTCAGCGAATCCACGGTACTGGGCACACGAATCCGCAGCCGAATCCAGAACAGGAAACGCGCCTTTGGCCGACAAGCCCAATTCGATAGGCGTTATCACAATCTGTCCCACCCCCTGACTTATACAGTGGACATGCTCCACATGATCGGAGAAAGCCCGCGACATACACTCTGTCGAGCGGTTCGTGCGGCGGTGGCGCAATTAAAAAACTCTCTTCGCCGCATTTGCTGGATGCTCATGAACGGCATGACTCTAAGGGCGATTGCCCGAAAACTCGAAGTCCGCTTTAGCGAGGTTTTTTGCCGTATGCAGCAAATACGGCGGCAATTTGTAGACATGGGCCTCGAAGAAATCATCGAATGGCGAAGGAAGATGTTCCGAGCGTAAATCGGCCCAGCTGGATGTGCTGAAAGTTTGCCCTTGGCGGGCGATCTCCCCCAGCTGGAAGATTCGGAAAAAGTGAAAGCCGCAGGTTTGAAAAGAAAGGTTGTGCAATTATGGCAAGTTTATACAAGCAACGTTACACGACGAAGATTCCGCCCAAAGCCGAGATCGTCAAGATCGACGGCAAGAAGAAAGTCAGAATGGTTGGCCGGGGCGGCAAAACGAAGCTGCTGGATTTTGTCCGAGGCCGCGATGGCGACGACCGCATGGTGGGCTATTCGCCAAACTGGATGATTAATTATGTCGACTACGACGGCAGGCGACGGGTAAAGTCCACCGGTTGCCGCGACAAAACAGCCGCCCGCCAGGTGATGACCCAACTCGAACTTGAAGTCGAGCAGGTCCGCTCCGGTGTGCTCAGCCGCCGCGAACTTCGCCTGGCGGAATACCGCGTCGCGTCCATCGAAGAATTGATCCGGGATTATCTTACCCATCTGGCCGTCAAAACGGTCAAGGGCCGACGGATATGCGAGGCCTATCGACGAGGCGCGGAACAACGGCTTCGGCAGATTCTGGAGGAATGCCAGTTCCGAACTCTCGACGACGTTAACCGCGAAAGCGTCGAAAACTGGATGCTCCAGGCCGAGAACAAGGGCACGGGGCCGCGAACAATCAATTGCTATCGGTCGGCAATTCTGGCGTTCTGCAACTGGGCCGTGAAGTATCAGCGATTGGCGTCGAATCCGCTGGCGGGACTGTTCCGGGCGGATGAATCCCGCGACACTCGACATCAGCGGCGGGCGATAACTGAGGAAGAAGTAGCCCGGCTGCTACGGGCGGCGGAGCTTCGGCCAATTGCTGAGTATGGGCGTCCAAAAATTCCCAAAGACCCCAGCAAGCCCCGTGGCCGACACAACTGGACCCGTGGGCCGTTGACGTGGGAAAACCTGGAAGAATGCTATCAACTCGGCCTGGAGGCGATGAAGAATTCGCCGGGGAAGATCAAAGAGTACCGCCGCATCGGACGGCAACGCAAATTGGCCTATCGCGTACTGCTGACGACCGGCCTTCGCAAGGGAGAACTTGCCGCCGTTACGGTGGACTGCCTGCACCTGAACGCCGAGAGGCCATTCTTATTGCTGCCGGGTTCGTTTACGAAAAACGGCCAAACCGCGACGATTCCCCTTCGTGCGGAAATTACCGAAGCCGTCAGGGCCTGGATCGACGAACTGGGCCTCTTCAGCCTCGACCCGGTTTTCGATCCCATACCGACAATCCGCAACTTCGACGCCGACATTGCAGCCGCGAATATTCCCAAACGCGACGAGCGAAATCGAGTAGTCGATATCCACGCCCTGCGGCACACCTTCGGAACGCATTTAGCCAAAGCCGGCGTCGCGCCACGAACCGCGATGGCCGCCATGCGCCATTCCAAGATAGAACTAACCATGAACGTCTACACCGACCCAGCCCTGCTGGACATAGCCGGTGCAGTAGACTCACTGCCAGCGTTTTGACGCTGGCAGGGCGATATTGTCGGGATTTTGGGTGCCATGCTTCTGCTTGCAGAAGCATGTACGGGATTCCTCATGGCGATCCGCCAACTCTGTCGGCGGCGATAAGAATCACCAACCGCCGGGGGCTTTGGATTTCTCTTTATCCTTTTTCCACTTCGGCAGATTTTTGTTCTTATCGTCCTTCTTGCCGGACTTCTTGTCCTTGCCGGCCTTGCCTTTGGCAGACTTTTTCTTCGCCGGCTTCGGCTTGGGCATTGTGATTTTGCTGTGGGCGGTAACCAAGCCGGCTTTGGCGAATGTTTCGCTTGGCTCAGCGGTGAGGATGAACTTCACGAAATCCTTCGTCGCTTCGTCGGCATTGGGCGAGACGTACATAATCACCTGCCGGGCCAGTGGATACTTGCCGGCCAGCAGATTTTTCGACGTCGGCAGAGCAGCCTTGCCAGCCGGGCCGATAGCCAGCACCTTTACGCCGGTCTGGGCAGCCGTCTTCGCCAAGTCGTTAACGTCGATAACGCCAATGCCGCCGGGGTTGCTGGCCACGAAACCGATCACGGAATCCGCCGTCTTGCGATACTGCACGCCGCGACATCTGTTGGCCTGCAGAATCTCGCGATGAAAATACTTAACCGCCGCATCCTTGGTCGGGTCCGGCGAATAGCGAACGATCTGGCTATTTTTGTCATTCTTGTTATTTTTGGTATTCTTGCCACCCGCCGTCTTGCCACCTTTGGCCGTTTTGCCGCCGGCCGTCTTGCCGGTCTGCCCCGCCCCAGCCACGTCAGCCCAGCTTTTCGCCTTGCCCCTGAAAACCTCCACAACCTGCTCAGCCGTGATGGATTTCAGCGGATTCTTCGGATTAACAATCACCGCCACGCCGCGGGCACCAAGAACATGCCGCACCGGCTTAGCCGCCGCCAGCTTCTCGCGGTAGGCGTCGCGGGTCTTTTCGCTCATAGCCCCGTCCAGCACAAGCAACTGCGGGCTGTTAGCCGAAACCTTCTCGCCAGCCGCCGCCTTCGCCCCAGCCGTAGCAAACCGCCCAACCGCCGCCCGCTCCTCCCCACCCGAATACTTCATCTGAATCACAGCCGTAGCCATAACATAATCCACCGCCAAACCATCCAGCAGCTTCCCACACCCCTTAGCCCCAACAACCCGAACCTTCGGCCCCTTGCCAGCCTTCATTGCAGCCAATCGCCGTTTTATGAGGATTTGTTCTTTCTCGCTAACAGGGTGCAAGCCGCATTGGCGAACCATTTCAGCGACTTCTTCGCTACAGACAAACTTAATAAAGTCTCTGGCTACTTGGGATGCTCCAGGGCGAATCAAAAACTTGATTGTCAATTGAAGAGGATACTTATCAAAAAGAACGTTCTCGCGTGTCGGTTCAATTGCTTCCGTTTTTCCTTCCGGGATAATAGGAACAATTCGAACTCCCTTTGTTTTGAATTCGCCGGGAGACAGTATGCAGTAACCGATTGCGTTGGGCTTCTTCGCAACTTCCTGAATCACCTTCCCATCCTGAATATACCTCGGGAAAGCCCCACCTCCGGGAAATCGTTGATGTCGTTCGCGACGTTCCCGGATAATATCGTCTCTTGTTCGTTTTCGCCTTACACGGGGTTTCTTTTCCTCTGGAAACCGAACACGTTTGCCTTTAAGAATTTGCCTCGTGAACATGCCCCAACTGAGGGCCGGATAGGTCGTGCCGATGCGTTCTATTTTGGCTTTTCGGCTGCTTACTTCTGACCAATCTGTAACTTTTCCCCTATAGATATCTTCGATTTGCTGATATGTGAAACTGGAAATACGGTTGCTTTTGTGAACGATAATAACCATCGCTGATTTGCTGAACACGGCTTCCGTCGGCTGCCGCTTTGGGTTAGGATAGGCTTTTGCCAACTGCTTTTTTTCCTTATCGGTCAGTTTTCGTCTGACCAACGCAGCTTCCGCGTGGCCAACGAGTATTTCACGAAAACCGACTTCCGTACCACCACCTTCGTAAAATAATTTTTGTGGGGTATCGGGATTTTTTTGATGAAATTCGCGGTACAGTTTTTCGAGTGTGCTGCGCGCCGTATTCGTCCCGGCCAAGCAAAGCGACTTGCCCCTGATTTTCGCCAAGACCGCTTCGGCTTTTACTTTTCTTTTGGCAACAAGACGCCGCTGCTCCTCAGCCTCGGCCTTTTTTCTGGCCTCAATGCGAGTACGGCAATCTTTCAATGTTTCGGGCGTATCTAACTGTTGGGCTCGCACAAGGTTCAATGGTAACACCAATAGTAGGCCCATGACTACTACCAATAGCCCACAACATACCCTATCTTTTTTTGTTTCACTTATTTTAATGACCATTTCCTGCTTTCTGCCAAAAAACTATACTCAATCCTGATATTCAACCAATGAATTCCTGAGTAATAATTATTTTTTCTTGCCATTCGCTTTCTTTTGTTGGCCCGTATCTCTTGCAACTGTTTTTACAGGAATAATTGATGGCTCGATGACCTTGAATTCCACTTCCTCAACATTGATAGTAAATGCAGCTGATGTCAAAGGATAGACTTCCGTAGCCACCGTCACCCGATAGGTACCCGGAAGCGTTAGATCAAACAGAAGCGAGAGATTAAATGTGATCGTAGCCGTTTCACCAGGTTTTATTGGTTTGGGGTTAAATTTTTTAAATCCATGCTTCCTTTTCCTTGCGAGCCATTTTTTGCCAAACCTTGTAAGAGGAACGGCTTTCCCACCCAAATCCTTTACGTTGATTATAAAATCACGATAAGAACCGTCAGTTGGCCCATACTTGACTACCTTTTGACTTTTATTGGTAAGTGAAACCGCAAGGTTCATACCAATCCCCGCCACGTTTACCCTCGCTACATCAAGAGTCATTTCAACATTGTTTCTCCTATTTTTCTTGGTTGAGCATTTCTTCGGTAACTTTGATTGCTTCGCCAGCCTCGCTTCCTGGGCTAAGAGAAACCCACCAGTTCCCAAAAGGCATAAGCCGATAATCAGTAATACGTATTTCATCTTCGTTCTCCTACAAAACCATAGTCTAATCGTTATCCCGAACAGCTACAGCACCACTGGCAC
Organism: Phycisphaerae bacterium; assembly: GCA_021108335.1. GTDB lineage: Bacteria > Planctomycetota > Phycisphaerae > SM23-33 > SM23-33 > JAIORC01. The sequence continues at coordinate 3,909 of JAIORC010000207.1, read as the reverse complement.
TAGAATATGTGGCGGCGGTAGCTGTTACAATGGCCGTTTGGGTACCATCTTGGACTGTATCATTAACAATTGTAATATTAAATGTCGCTGATCTTGTACCAGCAGCAATCGTAACTGTAACAGGAACGGCAATTTCACTGGTATCGCTTGATGCAAGATTTACTGTTAAGTTCGCAGTAACGTTGTCGCGAACACTAATGGTCGCTTGAGCAGAGGCGTCACCTTCCGTGACCTCAGTTGGCATATTAATTCCCAATGGGCCATTTTCGTTCAAGTTGAGTCCTCCGTTATTAAAGGCCCAAGTCGGGTGAGAGGAACTCGCAGTGGCAGCAGATGCATTCTGGTTACTCCCGGCATCCAGTGCCCATATACCAGTAACCAGATTTTTGGTGGCTGAGCCTTTCCAGTCCCATGATATTACTTGCAAAGGGACATATCTTGATTCATTGCCCGGAGGCAAAAACATAACATAAGTCCAGAACCAATCCTCTCTTTCAACCCGCTTGTAAGTCGCAGCTAAGACACAATATGGCGTATCACCTTCAGTGTGTGTCGCAGCACCCGTGTTCCAAGAGCCTGCCGAACCGGGATGCGCGGTATACGGCGAAGGCTCATAGGGATAGGTTGTATCGAGTCCCGTCAAACCATATTGAGCTATATATTCTACAACATTATCAGCAGCCCTGGTTTGCGTCCAATGAGTCCTAATAATCTGAACATAATTCCATTTCCCCTGTGCAGTATAGCCTGCGGGCATTTCAACTTTGGCCGTATAGTCTATTCCCATGGTAGACCCACCAGCAGGCAAAAGCCCCATTTGTGTCTGCGCCGCATCAATAGCAACGGTACCTAATTTGCTCGAATAGGTACAGCTTGGTTTTTCAATAACAAAAAAAGTCTCCACGGTCACTTCTACATTATTAACCTCAACTTTACAACTTACGTTTCGGGAATCTTTCGTATCTGCCCAGTAAAAGCCGCATTGTTCATCATCTCGGTCTTCCGAATATATTTTTGTCAGAATGCCAGCATTTTGATTGGCTGTATAATTCTTAAACAGAACTCCCGGAAGAGTCCATTCCCACTTGGCGTTTGGGTCTAAAGATGTAGCCGAGAGCCTTAAATTCATCTTCTGGCCAGGAAGTACCTTTCGACTTGTGTCTTCGATGGGTTTCCAATCAACTGCACCACCAGCAATATCACGCTCAATTCTGGGTAGAACCGTAATCTTGACTTGATCCTTGTGTATCGTACTCCCTGAAATCAAACCGAGTTTTATCTCAAGTATCACTTCTCCGGGCCGCAAGCCTTCAATACGAAGATCACAATCACTGTTACCTGAAATTAATTCAAAGAGTTCCTTACTTCCTGCTGTAGCATAACCGTCTGTATCATCGACAAACTTGCCAATAAGCACGCCGTTCTCACAAAAAACACGCACAGCCCCTGTTCCGCCAACCTTGGTAACCATTATAAAAGCTCCCTCGTTGTCGAGAACTATTTTCTGCGCCTCAGTCAAATTAAGTTTACGAAGCTTTGCCAATTTCATATCCGCTTTGTCTGCGTTACCTTGAACGGTATCGGCATCGGCTCCATCCCAATCCGTTCCATCCCAGCCATTATCCGCTTTCTTATTCGAATCGTCGTCATCTTCATTCACAGAAACGAACATCCCAAATTTATATTCAGGATATCCTGCTAGTTCACTAACGGGATGATTCTCAAAAAAATCTTCACCATCATTATAATCGTTTATGTTGGAAATACTCCCATCATTGTTACTGTCCAGATCGATATCTGTACCAATCAGCAAAAACTGAACAGTATCGCACCAAGAACAAACATTCCATGGCTCCGTAGCAGTGAAAGAAACCCGCATATTACCTATGGTTCCTGAGGTATCGCCTATCGAAGATTCTATATGCAGATTTTTAGGAGGATCTCCTGTATATACTGAATAATCAAAAACGGGGTTTACTACATTATAGCAATCATGGCCTTGATCATCGTAACACCACAAAGGTATCCAGTATTCAGTAGTGCCCACGATCGGGAATGCTACCTTCGTGATATCGATCTTCAACTTCATATCCAAAATATCATCATCTTTGTCACGATCCATCGAATGATAACAATCTCTTCTATCCCAATCTACATCATTATCATCATTGAGACCTATCAACAATCCAACAACTTCATCTTCCTTCGCATCTTCTGAAACGCTTTCATCCGGTGGCCTATGGGCTTCAACACTGTTGTTGTCTGTATCGGCATCTAAATCCACATCTGCAAATTTGGTACTTTTTATCGACCAGTGCGGTGTTGTACCATCACCGGGAGCCCAAAGATTACCCTCAGCCCGCAGGGGGAAATTTGCCGCGTGATCCCATAGACTTGATGTTTCAACTTGGATCAGTGTTTCCCCATCCCATATTCTAACGCCTGGAAAACCATCAATATTCTGGTAAATATCCACATGGGTATGCACATCTACACCGTTAATTTTTATTAGTTCGGGGAATTCCAGAAATTTATACCTATATGTTCCATTTGGTTTTTTGGGCGGCTCCAAAAACAGCGACCTTAATGTTACAAACAGTCCGCATATTTCCTCAACGGAATATGGACATTTTTCCTCTTCATCTCCCAGCTTATGTCTATCCGCCTTTAGAATAACACTGCCGTCTTCGTAATCAATGTAGTCATTCAGATCGACTTTATTCTTCTTGGCTTCAACTTCGTCTTCATTTACGGCGGCAGCGTTTACATACGGCAAACCCAATAGGGCCACTGCTGCCATAGAAACAACAACAGCAACTCCTAACACAATACTATTTCGATTCTTTTTCACGGCTGTATCCTTTCGTTTTAACTTTATTTGCTTCTCTAAAATGTTTTAAATACTTGTTTGCTATAATTTTAAACGCCTCTTTGTCGGAAGGAAAGTTTTCCAAAATAGCGAAACCTCTCTTGTCTCCTTGATGTACTAAATTGACGGCATAGGTAATTTTCGCCATATAAACCCAATTATTCTTCCGGTCGGCGTTCGCCAGCTTTTGCAGTATCTTCATGCCCCTCTTTTTCAGCAATTTGTCCCAACTCGCCGTGGCAATGTTACCGGCAGCATATGCGGCCCGATCTACAGTAAAGAAAACGTTCGACCCTTCTGAAAAACTAGAAATCTTCAAAACCTTTACTAACTCTGGAAGAGCTGCCTCACGACCATACGTATGGTAAAGACAGGTAGCATAAAGGAATTGTGGATAATATCGCTTCTTGCCCGTCAACTGCCCCAAATCACCATTAACCATACGCTTGGCCATCACGGCAGCTTTCTGAAATGACTGCGTTACAAAATACATATCCGCAAGCAGCACACCAAGCCGTTGCCTACCTTCGTAAAGTTCCAATTCCTGTGGATAGGCATATAAATAGCCATGATTGGCACCCCAGCGAAGACGACCCAGATCATTCCAGATGTCGTTTGTCTGGCGTGCAATCACATAATCCAGTTTTTTCAGCCGACCATACTGCTCAAGGGCTTTTTCCTTTTCGCCGTCTACAAAGTACAGAAAACCCAGGAACCTCGCGCACTGGGCCTGCAGACTGTTGAGATACCAATCGCAGGTGTAATATTTCTCCAGCGATTGGGAGCCAAATGTTCGCCGTTCTCGTTTCGGCTTGCTGCCGAGAGACACCCTTCTTGTCTCGCCTTCCTTCAGTGGCTTTTGCTTCTTCTTCTTGGCCACTTCGGCGGGGTCTTTTGGGGCGTCTGTCGTAACTGCCATCAGGGCGGATTCTCGTGTTTCTTCGGCCCACTTGTCCAAGTTTGTGAAGTACTTGCGGGCGAGGACGGGATCGACCACGTATTCCAGGGCATAGCGGCCGAGGAGCAGCAGCGACTCGCCC
>JAIORC010000304.1 GCA_021108335.1 Phycisphaerae bacterium | reverse complement strand
GTTTCGGCGACTTGCCGCGTTACCGAGAATGCCACGTGCTTTTCATAATGGCCGGTCCTGCTGATGGCTCCGGGGTCTTTGCCGCCATGCCCGGCATCGAGCACGACGACAGCCCAGGCCAACCCGGCAAATGACGGAGCGGAAACACTCGCGGAAGCGGAAGTCGTCGCAGCCTTGGGCGGCAGCGGGCGAAGCTCTCGGCGGATAGCCCCGACCAGCGACGACGGCACGAACAGCATGTCGCCCCGCCGCTCGATTGCACCGGCAGAAGAAAGCCGAACCCCGTTAACCTGGACCGATCCGCCGGGGTCGGAAAAAATCAGCACCCGATTCGTCGCGTTGCCCAGCCGGGCCAGGCTGCTGTTCGACCGGATGACCTCCAGATCGAGACGCCCGGCCAAATACTCGACGCTTACGCTGGGCGATGGCGTATTATCGCTCGCCGCTTCCGCGCCGCTGCCAGGCTGGAGCGCCAAAGGCTCACAGCCGGCTGCGCCAATCAGCAAAACAAGTGTGCATAACAGGTTTGTCCGGCATCGACGCATCGTCAGGCTCCCCCTGATCCGCTCGCAAACAGGACGTACGCCAGGAATGCGATCCAGGCTGCGAAAATCAACATCACCAGCACCAGCCGTCGCCGCGACGGGCTGGCCACACGGTCGGGAATGCCGTCATTAATGTCAACCGGTTTGGGAATCGGCTGGCTGGTCGACTCGGAATCAGACTTGGACTTCCGGTCTTTGACTGCCGGCGGATTTTTCGCCCCGTTTGTCGACGGGGAATCGGATTTTCGCTGTTTGTCGCTCATTCTTTGAGCCTTATTTCGTCGGAAGTGTCAAAGTCGCGGTCCAGGTCGAACATGTCGCGGAAATCCTCGACGCTGTCATCTTCGGTTTTCCGCATGAAGCCGTGCTCGATCAGCAGGTAGACCATGTGGCCGAAGTCGATGCTGCCGTGGATGCCCCATTGCCTCAGCACCGCCGGGGCCATCAGCCCCCAACGCTCGCGGGCTGCGTCGCGGAGAGAATCGCAGAGCTGCCGGCCTGTTACATGGCTGCTGCCGCCCTCGCCGCTGCTGCCGCTGCCGCCGCTCTCGGAGTCGCCATAGACCTTCTTGACCGATTGGCCAAGGCTCTCGTGCAGAAAGCCGAAGGCGTCCATGCTATATCGGCCGTCCTCGGCGATAACCTGCTCGATATTCCTGGTGGCTTTGGATTCGTCTTCGTTGTTGTGCATATCGGCTGCCTTATGGGAATTCTCTACTGTTTACGCGGGAAAAGTGGCTGGGCTGTCTGGATATTCGCCCCGGCGGGCAGTTGGCCCCATTGGCCTGCCTCGGCGAAACCCGCACCCGCCGAAACGCCCAGCACAGCCAGGCCCGCGGCGGCTTTGTCCGGCATAATCGGCTGAAGGTACAACAGCACAATCCGCACCGCCTCGGCGCAAGTGTACAAAATCGTCGCCAGGCGATCCCGCTGCGATTCATCCTTTGCCAGGCGGAACGGCTCGGTCTGCTCGATGAACAGGTTCGTGGCGTTTACGAGGTCGATAATCGCCTGGAGATACTTGTTGAACGCGCAGTCAGCCATGAATCCGGCGGCGGTGTCGCGTAAAGTCGCAGCAGCTTCGCGAACCGCCGCAGCCTCGGGCACGTCCGTCCCGGCCTGCGGAACGCTACCGTCGAAGTATTTGCCGATCATCTTCGTCGTGCGGCTCAGCAGGTTGCCCACGCCGTTGGCCAACTCCGAATTGTACAGTTGCTTGAACAGGTCGCGGCAGAAATCGCCGTCTTGGCCGAAATTCACCGCCCGCAGAAGATAATACCGGAACGCGTCGCGGGAATATTCTTCGCACAATTCGGCGATGACCTCCCGGCTGACGAAGTTGCCCAGACTTTTGGACATTTTTTTGCCTTCCGACGTCCACCAGCCGTGGGCGAAAATCGTTTTCGGCAGCGGTATGTCCAAAGCCATCAACACGCAAGGCCAGTACACCGCGTGGAACCACAGGATGTCTTTGCCGATGAGATGCACGTCGCAAGGCCAATATTTCTCGGAGCGGCTGTCCCATTCGTCGCCGATTTCCGGCAGGCCAAGCGAGGTGTAATAATTGCTCAACGCGTCGATCCACACGTAAACGACGTGCGTCGGGTCGTTGGGCATTTCCACGCCCCAGGGCAGCTTCTCCTTGTTGCGGGAGATGCAGAGATCGTCCACGCCGAGCTTCAACTTGCTGAGGACTTCGTTGCGACGGCTGACGGGTTTGACGAATTCCGGATTGGCCTCGATGTACTCGATGAGCTTCGGTGCCCACTTGGTCAGACGGAAAAACCAGTTCTTCTCCTGATATTTGACCAGCGGCTGGCCGTTTATCCCGCTTTTGTACTTGTTATCCCGCGCAGCCGACTCGGTAACGTATTCCTCCTGGCCTTCGTCGTACCAGCCGGCGTATTCGCCCTCGTAAATCTCGTCGCGGTCGACAAGCTCCTGCACCAATTTCTGCACGCGGTCTTCGTGGCGCGGCTCGGTCGTGCGGATGAAGTCGTCGTTGGTGATGTTCAGGTCGGCCCAGAGGTCGCGGAATCCGACGACTACCTCGTCAGCCAATTCTCGCGGCGTGGTGTTTTTCTCAGCGGCGGCTTTGACGATTTTGATACCGTGTTCGTCTGTGCCGGTGAGAAATCGCACGTCCCGCCCGGCTGCGCGAAAGAACCGCGACAGCGTGTCCGCGGCGATGGTCGTATAAGAATGGCCGATGTGCGGCACGTCGTTGACGTAGTAAATCGGCGTCGTTACATAGTAGGTTTCGTTCATCCGGGGTACTTCCTTATTTGCGTTATGCGTTAAATGGTATAGAATGGGTTCAGAAGGCCGAAAACGCAAGAAATTTCATATAATTGACAGCCCATGTGAACGACGGGCAGCCCCTTGGGAGAAAGATAGACACACGATGACGAATGGGTGTTTGGGTGGCATGGCGACACCGAAGAGGTCGCTATGTAAGGATGGCGTAGAAATTGTGTACGGAATCGTTCATGGCCACCGCGCAGGGATGCACCGTGGCAAAACAGGAATACATGCGGGTAAAATTAAATAAAACAACAGGTGGCCGCGATTTTAATGGGCGACATATTTCCACCATACGGCATTGCCAAATGCTGCAAAAAGGCCCGTGAAGCTGGAGTTCAGCGGCACTTTACTGGACACTTGGGTTTCGACACAGAGATTTGCTGGCTGGACTCCTCATTTTTCCCGCTGATTCGGACACGGCTGCCTGGTCGCCATCCAACCCGCCACGTGCCCCAAATATCGCTACTCCCGTCTAGCGGGTATGCCCATTTCGGCGGGCGAGGCAAACAACACGCCGCTATGGGAAATCTGCTACTGACTCCCGGCAAATCAAGGCTGGCTGGCGAACATTACTCCAGTATTTGCCGAGAGTTACGAAATTCCTCCCTGCTGCCCCCTGATATAAGTATTCCCCCGTTGTGCGGATACACGTCGGCGGAGTCGGCGTATCCGCCTGCCTTGGCCTGACGTATCCGGGCCAGCTTGCGGAAGGCTGACGAAATTCGCTCCCGCCGCCCGCCGTCTCGCCGCGGCAATTTGTGAAAACGATAACATCCCCGCCGTCCGGGCAAAAAACACTCTTCCCGTCGCGATAAAAATTTGACTTTGTCCACAACGGCGGATATTTTGCTTATTCCTGTCGGCAGCCACACTTACAGCCGTGCCAGCGACACCGGTGAGCGAGCGGGGCTTGGTTTGCCGCCCGGCGGTGCGAATAATTTCGTGGAAGCAGGCCGGGATGCGGACAGCCACAGGTTGCAAGCCTGTGCTACCACGGATGGCTGCGGGTGCGAGAAAACATGCTTCTGCAAGCAGAAGCATGGCACCCCGCCGTTGCGGATTTAAAACCCCTTTGGGGCAAACCTGTGCCGCCGGTGGCCTTAACAATAAAATATTCGGCAAAGAGAGAACGACATGACGCATCGACGAAAATTTTCATATCCAACGAATTCAACGGGTTCAACGGGTTCCGGGTTTACCATGGTTGAGTTGCTGGTTTCGGTAGCGGTTCTGGTGATCCTGATAATCGCCATCGGTCAGGTGTTTTCTCAGGGCCAGCAGGTCGTTACCCGGTCGCAGGGCAGAATGCGGGCCAACAACGCCGCCTCAGCCATCACACACGTCATCCGAAACGACCTCCGCAGAATCTCCAAACTGGGGTTCCTGCATATCCAACGCGACGCTACTAACGGCGACAAGCTGGTCTTCACCACAGCCGGGCTTACCCAAAGCATTACAGATGCCTCCGAAGGCATGGGTGAAATATCGAGTTACGGCCTGTGCAACAATAACGGCGTCGGAGCCACCGACAAAATCCTCTACCGACAGGGCTGGGTGCTGGATAAAAACTCCAGCCACGATTTGGATCCCAAACATGATCAGCGAAAAAAAGATTTTGCGGATATCCAGGCGATGGTGGACAAAACAGCAATGGAAACGGAAGCGAGCGCAATTGCAAGCGCAGCCCCTCCTTCGACGGGCGATGACGCCTTAAAAATTCCTCCCGAGGATATCGATGATGTTACCAGGCTTTGGCAGTGCCTCGTTAAAGACTGTTCGAGCCTCGAAATTCAATACCTTGCACACAACGAGACGGCCTTGGCGTGGACAACGCCATCCACCACCGGCGAGACATGGACTCGCCACGACCAGAAGACCTGGCCGAAAGCGATCAAGATAACCTTTAAGGTGAACGATCAGTCTTTGCCGGATGAGCTTTCCGCTTCCGGCGGCGTGAAGTATGAGATCATTTGCCCCGTAGGACAATAACCCGTAGGACGATAAACGGATAAGGAGAACATCATGGCCCACAAATGTGTTTCAGTACCTTTGGGTGTTTGCACACATGCACAAAGTCCCTCCAGGAAGAATCGCGGCTCGGCTTTGCTGTTGACCGTTGGCCTGCTCGCTATTCTGGCGATGCTCGGTTCGACGTTCCTGCTTATCTCGCGGATGAATCGCAAGCAGTGCGTAGCCATCGCCAGCAAAATTCCCGTCGACCCCCTGGCCTCCGGCATTATCTCCCAGATGAAGGAAGAACTCAAGCGAGACCTCTATCTCAGCGACCCTGGCGGCGCAGGGCCTTACGACACGACCAAGATTGCCGCTGATGGAGCCACCGACCCGCAGAAATGGCAGCGTTTTACCGATTATCCGATGAAGTGCGATCCGGCTTCGCCAACCGTAATGGCCAGGGATTACTGGCTAACCGATATAAGCACCGCCAGCGGCGGGCACGTCTCCAACCTGTATGGCACATGTACAGCCACATACACCCTTGACGACCCTCCCCCCGCCACCGTCCCCAATGCCGACACCAATGGCGACGGAACCGATGACGCCAAGAGCGAAGATTCAAGTGTCGTCAATGACATAGGCGGAACCTACCACGTCGCCGTGCGCGTCGTCGACACATCCGGCCTGCTCTGTTGCAACACCGCCTGCAATGCCACAACATTAACAACGCCAGTTGTTTGCCCGGTAAATGTGGACTTGGCTACTTTCCTCGGTGCCGTTTACAGCAACGTAAGCACAGCCCGAGGCAGTGATAATATCGTTAATTACAACGGCAACTGCGCGTTATGTCTGCTGAATCCCGCCTCTTCCGCTTACAATCCCTTCGCCATCGGCGACGAAATGTACCTGCGATGGCTGAAAGACGGTGCACAATCCGAAACCGGCAGGCTTTTCGACGCGACCAAAACAGGCGAAACTGCATTGGCCGCGGCTACGCGTAAGCACATGACCACATTAAGTTGCACGCGAAGCCTTGTGCGATACCCGGATATATCTCTGCAAGTACGGCTGAATCTGCTCGACATGACGGCACCCGGAAACGGCCTCGGTAATCCCGCCAAACAGCAAATACTCTACAACAGACTGAAAGTAATCCTGGGTGACAGCAAAAAAGCCGCCAACGTTGTAGCCAACGTCTGGGCCTATGCAGACGGCATGGACCAGGCCAAGGATTATGCGTTCAAGCCCACGAGTGAAAGTTTCACCGCTTACGGCGTCAAGCCGCAACTGGTAATCACCGAAGCCTTCGCAAAACACGAGAAAAATAATGCTGCCCCACAGGACAACAGCGCCTACGGCTATGCGATAGAAGTTTATAATCCCACCGATGCGGCAATCAGTTTGACCGACTATAAAATTATCCATCCGGATGGGACTACAAAAACGACGTTATCCGGCAACATAAACGCCGGAGCCAAAAAAGTCTTTTACGACTTTGGCAAAGGTGCCCAGAGCACAGACACGGCGGATAGTCTTTTCGGAGTGTCTGTCGCCGGCTGGACCCCTTGCCCAAGTGTTGATTTCAGCGGCGGCACCAGTAAAGTTCGGCTGACTCGCGGTGGCGCAACTGAAATCCCGGCTGATGAAGTTTCCAACACCGAATTGGCCTACTCATGCGCCAGCAAAACCTTGATTACCGATGCGGATGACGTCAAGGATATCCGCCGCGATGATTCAGCCAAAGCTCGGTGTAACGTGGCTATGTACAAACCCTCTGGCAGCCATGTACTGGGTAACGCCAATAGCACGACATTCACGACCGCCGAATGCAGCGAAGGCTTCAAGATCAACAAGCCGGGAACTTCGGGCCTTGCGAATCTCGGGGAGCTTCTTAATGTGTACATGGCTGGGCCAATCAAGGAAGGCACAACCCCTACCGCTCTTCCGCAGCAGCTCAAGGCAAATTATGCTACAAGCGCATTCCTGGGCCGGCTGAATTACGCCTCCGATTCGCCCGTCTCCGCCAGTACGGACTACCCCAACACTATCGCGTGTGGTACTCTTCTCGGAGAATTTTTCGAGGCTGTGCCGGTGGACTCCGTTCGCGATGATTCTCCTCCTCCACCCGCATCCCGCAACTACGGGAAAATCAATATCAATACCGCTCCAAAGGAAGTGCTCCAGCAATTGCCGTTTGTGTTGAAAGATCACGAAGGCGCCCCGATTGCTCTCAGTTCCTCCAGAATAGGGCAGATAGTACAAGCAATCATTGACTATCGCGACAAGACGGGAACGTATGCAAGTCGTTCGGGAGACAAAGGTTTCATGACGCCGGGTGAGATAGCGATACCAATGGTGGATTGTGTCGCAGTAATTCGCTTGACGGTTACCGAAAAACAGGCCGGCTACCTCGAGGCCAGCAATTCGATTTACGAGTCCATCAGCAATCTGATATCCGTCAACAGCGACACTTTTGTTGCCAATATCAAGATTACGATGAAAGGCGCCGGCGCGGACAGGAGTTGGAATTATGTTGTCTTCATCGACCGCAGTAATTGTTGGGACAGCGACGACGACCCGGCGGTACTGTTGTTCAGCCCGGCCAAGTAGCCAGGTACAGCAGGCTTGAGGCTTGAGGCTGTAGGGTTAAGCATGGTATTAGACATTAGTTGTTAGATCGGAGATTAAACGATGTTGCGAATCACTTTACATAGCAGAGCCGTCAGAAACATAAAGGCTGCTTCCGGGCAGCCGGCGGGCAGGCGGGCGGGGTTTACCTTGATGGAACTCATGATCGCCATCGGCATTCTGGGAGTCGGCATGGTCATGGTTACCTCTGTTTTCCCGGCAGCCATCAAGGAAGCTGAAGTTTCCTCCAATAGCATCGTCGGCACAATGATCTGCGAAAACGGCTTGAATATAGCGAAGTTTAAGTTCCGCCAGGGTGATGTTACAGCCTCGCAGTTCCGGGTATCAGCTTCAAGACCAGCCATCGATGAAACACCTGCACACATTGCCAAGTGGCAATTTCCCGCTGACCAACAGCGGTATCCATTTAATGACACAGACTCCCCCTACGGCTATGCCCTTTTGTTGAAGACATGTGGCAGTGGCTATATGATTCTCTGCACCGCCTACAGGAAGAAAGGCACTGGCGTGGTGCTGTGGGCAGAAGCGCCAAACAGCACTCTCAGTGGTACCGTAAACACGTTTACGGTAGGCAATGGAAGCGTGATACGTCTCGGTTCTCCCTTTATCCTCTATGGATCAGGCCAGTATGGCATCGTTACGAATATCAGCGGGAACACAATAACACTGGATCGGAAGCTTTCGCCAAAAGGAGCTACTGACAACAAGGCCATAGTGCTTCAGGAAACCGGCGAGGCTGATTTCAGCCCGGCGATAGCCACGATGATTACCCGCACCGGCCTGAAGCCGTAACCGACGGCGGGGCGGTCACCAGCCCCAGCCAAGCGCCATCGCCGCAAGCCCCGGCCTTCCCAGGCCGCCGCGGCACAGGTTGCAAATCTGTGCCACTCGCGAGGCTATTTTCGTCGATCCGCGGGAAGTTTTCTTGGCGTAACGCGAATCCGTATTGAGGATACCGCAATATTCTTGTGGGACGATAACAATGCTTTCGCTTCGTATTCGCCCGGGGGAAGCTCCAGAATAATATTAACCGGGAATGTTTTCGCCTGGCCGGCGTCCAATCGCAAATCTCCCTGCGTGGGCGATCTGCTGCGTAAGTAGGCATCAGGACATTTCGTCCATTCTTTTGCATCTCCAACAGGCCGTAAATATATGGCGGCATTATTCATGCCTTCCGGGTGGGGTGCGAACCAGCCGGTCAACAGGACACTTTTTTTGCCGACGTTTCGCAGCGTCAGCGGAATATCCACAATGCCTTGGCGCAGCGTCATTTCCTGATGCGTAAACCTCAAGGTAAGAGGAGGCATAGAAATTCCGTCAGCTGCCTTCGTGGGCCTGCTCTCCTGCGAACATCCGCCAGTAAATAACAGCAGCAACGGCAAAACAATCCGAAATATCGCCCGCCCAGAACAGGAAGCCGGTCTTATGATCGATTCTATACAATTCATATTTCTCCCATTGTGTTTCAGTCATGTAGGGTGAGTGGTTCTGCCGAAGGCAGGTTCACCCACGCGGGGGCGGAAACATTTAGCCTGCAGATTCTTCTTGTAGAAATCGTGTGGGTAATACACAGCCGTAGGCCGGATCTTGATCCGGCAATTGCATGGTACATGCAATCATTATCTTCGTCGCTATGCCTCTGTAATTTCCCATAAAAGAAAGGCTATCGCCTTCTTTTCGCTGGGTCAAGACTCGGCCTGCGGGGCTTGGATTTCCCGATTTCCTGTGTCAGACGATGTTTTAATTATACTCGATATCTATAGTTCCTTCAATTTCACCAGCCTTGAGTTTTTTTAGCAGTACCTCCCAGACAATTGGCTTACCGTTAATGCGTACTTTTGTTGGGGTCATTCCAGCCTCTGGGCCAAACGGCCATTCGAACAGATGAAGTGTAAGCATAATCCAATCATAATTCCGGACACCAGACGCAAAATTCATTTTCATTATGTGGTCAAAAAAAACTTCCCGACCATTATCATTATCCCGCAAAGATGCATCTGTTTGTACCTCAAAAAGCTCCTTGGCAGCATCGGCACGTATGCTCAAATATGCTCCACTCTTTGGCGCAAAAAACATCAATGCTTTGGCAGCTACTTTGTCATTCGTATCAACAATAACATAATAGGCGGCATGCTTACCATATGTACTCTCATCTCTTAGCATAGCTTGTGAAGCTTCTTCCCAGATCATATTAGCCTGCAGATCACTGCTTTTGTGAATTCGTTTCGACCAGCTATCGCCTACTTTTATTCTATGAAAGTCTCTTGCCTCGGGTGTTTGGCACCCGGAAGTTAAGCCGAGTAATACAATCAAAGTAGTAACAAAAAACGGCGCGATGAAACCAGATGTTTTGTTATACATTTCTCATATCCCTTAAAACTTTTCGTTGATTTTTCTTTACCGGCTGACGATTTATTTCCGTGGTTTGTTACTGCGTTTGGTTTCTTTTGGCTAGTTCGGTTAGTTGGGGCATTTGTGCTCGTAGTTCTTCGGCGGCTGCGGTTTCGGGATAGTTTTCCACTACGTGCCGGGCGAGATCTACGGCTTCGGTGTATCGCCGCCTGTCCATCATGTCCACAATCCGGTCGCGAAACTGGCGGACTTCCTGGATTCTGGTGTTGTCCACGAGCGTCGGCATGAGAGTGTGTACCTTCGTGGCTTCGGGGGATTCGGGGTATGTTTCGGTCAGCCGGTGTGCGGCGGCAAGGGCGTCGGTCCACTGCCGGGTCTCGGCATGTTCATGGACAATCGCGTAAAGCCGCCGCCGCTGCTCGCCCTGGTACGTGTCAGCCTCCCGCTGCACGCGGTCGAGCAGATGTCCGGCGTCGGAGGATTCGGGATATTGCTGCTGGAGTTGCTCGGCGAGCTTCACGGCTTCGTCGAATCGGGCAACCGACATCAAATCCGCCGCCCGCTGGGACTGGTTGGCAATGAGGGCCTGCTGCTGCTCGTCCCGCCCGCAACGAATACGCTGCCGCAATTCCGTCAGCCGCGAATCACCGGGAATATCCAGACAGCGGCGATTGATTACTTCCTCAGCCAATTCGAAATTTCCCTCAGCCAGGGCGGCTTCGGCCAGCCGGGTGCCTTCTTCCACCAATCGATTCTGTCGCTCCTGCAGCATTGCCTCGCGTTGATCCGGCGAAAGCAGGAGGTTGCGATTCAACTCTTCCAATTGCATAAGTATCCGGGAAAGAATTTCTTCGTTCAAATCCGGCGGCGGTACTGGAGGCGGGGCGGCGGGTTTTGCGTCATCGCGGGATGGCTGGGCCTGCGGGGCAGTGGGCATCGGCTTTTCGGCAAACAGGCGCATCAGGTGCTGGAGGACGCGTAATAATTCCCGCTGCCGGCTGAGGAACAAACTCACCACCCAAAACACAACCGCCGCTCCGAATCCGCCGAAGAGAAATCCGAAACCCTGGAGCCAGACGTCGGCCGGGCTGGCCGCCGGCCCCGGCCCCTGCAAAACACACCGCATGGCCAGCACAATGCCCCCAAGTGCGGACAAAATCGCCAACACATAAAGACAGATCACCTGGCCGCTGACTGTCGAAGAAGAAGCTGAATGGTTCTCGTTATCACTCATCAAAACCATAGTAAGGCATTCCAGGCAATCGGGTGTAATAAAAATCAGCCCCCGCGGCGAATTTTTCAGACAGAGCCTGGCAAATTGTTGGTGTGGCGTGGCTACTCGTTCCGCGGTTTTTTGTGGCTGGAGCGTTTGCGTTTCGGCATGAGTCGGGTTTTGATTCTCGACCACAGCCCGGTCATTCCCAGTTGCCGGCCGAGCTTGCGGATTTCCTGATTGGCCGGGTCAATGGCCTGGGCGCGACGGGCATATCGCCTGGCCAGGCTGGTTTGCCCCTTGTGCAGGTACGCCAAGGCGAGATTGTACATAGCCAGCGAGTAATTCGGCTTGAGCTTCAGCGCCCTTCGACAATAGGTTGCCCCCTCGTCGAAGTTGCCAAGCATGAAACAACTGACCGCCAGGTTGTGCAGGGCGTATGGATTGTCCGGCAAAAGTTTCACCAACCTTGCCAGCACCTCATGGGCCTTGTTGACCAGGCGGGCCTCAATCATCAACTCGCCGATTTCCTGCAGGCAAGCGGCATCGTCGCCGCAGGATTTCAACTCGGCAAGCAGATATTTGCAGGCCAATCGGGTTTGGCCTTTCTTCAGCAGCAGTTTCGCCAGGCGGACATGAACGCCCGGATAATTGCTGTCAAACGAAAGTGCCCGGTGGAAGTATTTTTCGGCAGCTGCGTCGTCGTGGTGCTTTTCCGCCAGTTCACCCATGCAGAAATGAACCGCGGGATTTTCCGGCGACAGTTCCATCGCCCGGACGAAATGTTTTTCCGCTTCGTCGAGCCGGCCCATTTCCAGGAGCACTTCGCCCATGTCCAGCATGGTTTCGCCGTTTTCGCCGGTGGTTTTCAGCTCGGTTTCGTAATACTCCAGAGCCTTCTCCAGGTCGCCCTTCGCCCAGAAAGCGTCTCCGATGTGTGAATGTATCTGGGGGCATTTACCTTCCAGTCGGACAGTCTGCTTCCAGCACGCGATGGCTTGATCGTAATTGCCGCGTTCGTAATGACTTGTGCCGATATTGAAGTAGCACAGCGGGCACTCGTCAACATACTGGCGGGCAAGATAGAACATCAACTCCGCCTCGTCGTGCTGGCCAAATTCCGTATATGTTACAATCCGGTTGCAGTAGCTCGGTTCGTAGGTGGGGTCGAGTTTCTGAATCAGCTCGAAGCACTCCAGCGATTCGGCAAATCGCCCTATGCGGGTGAGGTTCACGCCGAGGCAATTGAGCGTCTCGATATCGTGCGGTTCCAGTTTCCGGGCGGATTGATACGCTTCGACCGCCCGGGTGTACTCCTCCATAGCCTCCAACGCCAACCCAAGATTGAAAAACCATGACGCATTATACGGATTCGATGCGATCGCCGTACGAAGTTCGCTGACGGACTCCTTCCATCGCCCCTGCTTGTACAGCTTGTGGGCGCGTTCAACGCGAGTTTCTGCATCAATCCATTCGTTCATGAAAACACCATTAAGGTTACTGCTGACTACCCCCATTCGCCCCAACGGAACAGCGTAATCAGCATTTCCAGGCCCTCGACAGGCCGATTGTTTATGCGATTTCCGATAACAACAGCGGCGAATCTCTCATAGACATATTGTATACGACAAATCAATTTTACGCAACCCCGCCAGCAAAATGGTGTGAAATCCAGCGATTTTCAGGGCAATTACGCGATTTCCAGGGTATCGGCAGCGTAATACTCTGCCTGTATTATAAAGCTGCGCGGTGGTACAATACAGGTTCCCTGCACTTGAGGGCGGAGCGAAACGCCGCCTGGAAACGAGTTTGGAGTCCTGTGATATCATGGCTGTCAACCTGCTTGCAAAATCCGACGAGCAACTTCTGGCTGAGTGCGACATACACATTTACAAGGCGTCAGGCCCGGGCGGGCAACATCGCAACAAGGTCAGCTCCGCGGTTCGGCTGAAGCATCGGCCTACCGGCATTTCCGCCACCGCCAACGATTCCCGCTCGCAGCACGATAATCGACGACTGGCGATGAAGCGGCTGCGGATGAATCTCTGCCTGCGGCTGCGTAACCCCGTCAATCCGGCTGGAGCGAATGCGGAAACGGCGACGGAAGTGGAAATTAAAATTCCCGACGTCGTGGCGGAATGTCTTTCTGTACCCAAGAAGAAGACTTCGTCAGCCGGCAGACGGATGAACGTCGGGCGGAAGGATTCCCGGTTCTGGCTTGTCGGTGCGTATCTGCTGGACTGGCTAGCCGGCGCGGAGGGGCGGCTGGCACCGGTGGCAACGTTGCTGGGAATTTCCACGGGGAATCTCACCACCATTCTCAAGCAGGATCGTCACCTGCTGGCGGCGGCACAGGAAATCCGCCACGCCTACGGGCAAAGGCCAATCGCCTGAGAGCTCTATTCGACGGATTTTTTGCGAAGTTCTTTCAGTTCGGGGCACCGCAAGGCCAGAGTTATCGCGAGATAAACTCCGGCGCCGGCGACTACTAGCGCTGCGATAACGGCGATGGGAACCGCCCAGCCAAGCCCCGCCTGTCGCAACCAGTTTTCCAGAGGCCCCGGCAGATGCACCATGCCGGCCCATATAACCCCAGCCATCGCCGCAGTCGCCAGAATTATCCGCACGAGGGATTCGAGAATCCTGCGGAGGCCGATTTGCCCCCACCGCCTCCGCAGGAACCAGACCAGCAGCAGCGTGTTGAGGCTGGCTGTTATCGCGGTGGCCAGGCCGACGGCGGCGCCCTTCAGCGGCGTGTGGATACCCACGATCACCATTGCGAGATTGACCACCACCAGGCTGCACGCGATCAGCAACGGCTCGCGGGGTTTCTTGATGGCTAAAAACGCACGCAGGAGAATCTGGTTGCAGAAAAACGCCCACATTCCGAGGCAGTACATTTGCAGCATCGCTGCTGTCCGGACGGTATGAGCCTCGCTGAAATCCTGCCGCTGATAGATTATCGCGATTGCCGGCTTTGCCAACAGTATCAGTCCCACGCCGGCGGGGATGCTCAAGAACAGGCACAGCCGCAGGGCGCGGTTGGTCGTGTCCCGCAAACCCTGATGGTCGTCGCGTGCAGCGTATCGGCCCAGCAGCGGGAATATCACCGTCGCTATCGGCAACGCCAGCACACCCATCGGTAGCATGTAAAGCCGCGCCGCCGCATAGAGGCATCGCACCGCGCCATGGGCCAGCGGCGCGGTTCCTGGCGCGTGTTCGGGAGCGGTGAAGAGCAGCGCGATAAGGCGGTCGGCGAAGGCACTGAATTGCAGAACGCTGAGGGGGATCATCATCGGGGCCATCAGTTTGGCGATGCGTTTGGTCTCCGGCAGGATAGGGCGGATGGTCGCCATCGCCGCCAGCTTCGCCCGGTGTAGCAGCCATACCACGCCGATGGCCTGCGCCAGGCCTGCCGCCAGCAGCGATAGCGCCACGACAACAAACTGCTCCCTGGGCTGATCCGTCACAGCCGGGGCAATCCACTTGGCCCCGACGATAAGCCCGATGTTGAGAATAATCGGGGCTGCGGCGGGATACGCGAAATGCCCACGGCAATTCAAGGCTGCCGAACCCAACGCCAGCAGGCAGATGGTTATCATAAACGGCATCATCAAGGCGGTAAGTTGCAGCAGGAACAACTGCGAATCGTCGCCGCCCCAGATTTCCCACGTCGCCCACAGACACAGGATAGTCAACATCACCAGCACGCTCAGCAGCAACGCCAGAAGCCCGGCGACATTGGCTAACACCACTCGCGCACGGTCCCAGCCCTCAGCTTCGGCGACCTCGGTAAACACCGGCACGAACGCTGCCGACAACGCACCCTCGCCAAAAAGCCGGCGAAACAGGTTGGGCACGGAAAAGGCCACCCAAAATCTGTCAGCCAACACGTCCGCGCCCAGCGGCACAAGCAGCATGTCCCGCACCAGGCCCAGGATTCGCGAGAGCATCGTCAGGGCGGCTACGACCTTGGCAGCGGCGAAAAACTTCTCCCGCTCAACATGATCCGTCCGGGTTGTATCGGAATTTTCATTCACGCAGAGATTATGCGATATCCAACCGCCAAACGAAAGCCCAAGGAAAAAGTTTCCGGTAAAACGGGGGAAACGGGAAACGGGGGAAAACGAAAAACGGGAATCGGGAACTGGGGGAAACGGAGCGATCCCGCCCACACATCTCCTGAAACCATATTGAGAAGTAACATTTGTAATGACAATTCGTCCGTCGGCGATTATCATGCGGGCCACGATTTTAAGGAGTCAACACGATGCTTGCTTTTTCCTGGACAGACTGGATGCCAAACTGGATGTTATACAAGTTCATGAACATTGAGCTTTGGCGATGGCTGACGGTGCTGGGCGTGCTGCTGGTCAGTATGATCATCGGCAAGATTCTCTCGTTCATCCTGAACCATCACGGCAAGAAGTGCCTCCAGCGAGGTAAGCTGCATCTGGCGGGGCTTTTGTTCCAGTCGATTGCCAAGCCGTGCTCGCTGTTAATACTGGCCGGCGGCATTTACGTCAGTGGCCTGCTGCTGAAACTGCCCGACAATATCCGCCCGCTATACTTCAACATATGCGACACCGTCATCGCGATAGCAATAATTTGGGCAGCCTTCAAACTGGTGAATATCATCGAATTCGGTTTGTCGCGACTCACAGCCAAGACCGAAACCACCCTCGACGACCAACTCGTGCCGCTGGTGCGAAAAACTTTGCGGGTATTCGTGGTGATCGTGGGCGGCCTGTTCATCGCCCAGACAATCTTCGACTGGAATATCGGCGCGATGTTGGCAGGCCTGGGCATCGGCGGCCTGGCCTTCGCGCTGGCAGCCAAGGACATGTTGTCGAACTTCTTCGGCTCGGCAACGATTTTCGCGGATCGGCCATTTACGATGGGCGACCGGATCAAGGTCAGGAGCTATGACGGCATGGTCGAGGAAGTCGGCTTCCGTTCTACGCGGATACGCCTGCTCAACGGGCATCTGGTCAGCCTGCCCAACGG
>JAIORC010000154.1 GCA_021108335.1 Phycisphaerae bacterium | reverse complement strand
CAGCGGCAGAATGTGCTCGTGTATCGCGTCGATAATGTCCACCGGGTACGGGAAGAAGGCGTCTTCGACCTCGTCAGCCGGCGTAATCCAGTTGCGTGCACCGACAACCACCGGCGGCGCGTCGAGTTCGTCGAAGGCCAATTGCGTAATCTTGGCTGCCATCGTTCCCAGGAAGCTGCCGCGTTCGCAGGCGTCGGAGGCCAGCAGGATTTTGCGGGTCTTCTTGACCGACTCGATCACTTTCTCGTAGTTGAACGGTACGAGCGAGCGGGCGTCGATGACTTCGCAACTCAGGCCGTGCTTCTCCTGCAGTTCGTCGGCAGCCTCGAGAGCGCGGTACAGCGTCGCGCCGATGGTCAGTATCGTCAGGTCGCTGCCTTCCCGCCGGATGGCCGGCTCGCCCATGGGCACTTCGTAGAATCCTTCGGGCACGCCGTCCGGCTCGAAAATCTCCGTCTGGTCGTATATCCGCTGGCTCTCGAAGAACACCACCGGGTCCGTGCCTCGCAGCGCGGCGTTCATCAGGCCCTTGGCATCGTAGGGCGTCGCCGGGAAGACAACCTTCAGCCCCGGAATGTGGGCGACCATCGTCGTCCAGTCCTGGCTGTGCTGTGCGCCGTACTTGCTGCCGACCGAAACCCGCAGCACCACGGGCATCTTCAACAGCCCGCCGGACATCGACTGCCACTTGGACAACTGGTTGAAAATCTCGTCGCCGGCCCGGCCCATAAAGTCGCAGTACATCAACTCGACAATCGCCCGACCGCCTTCCAGGGCATAGCCGACACCCGTGCCGACAATCGCACCCTCGGAAATCGGCGAATTGAATAGCCGATGATACGGCAGCGTCTCGGTCAGGCCGCGATAAACCGCAAACGCTCCGCCCCAGTCGCGATTCTCTTCGCCGTAGGCAACCAGCGTCGGGTCGGTGTAGAAGCCATCCCGAATCGACTCGAACAAGGCATCGCGAATGCCGATGCATCGCTGCTTGCTGAGGGCTTTGCCGTTTTCGTCAAGCCCGCTGCGGCTTCGCTTGGCCAATTGCTTGGTGCGGGGGTCTTCGCCCTTTGCCAGCAGCGTTTCCGGCTTTCTGCTCGGATCCATTGACTCGACGTTGCCGTTGGAGTACATCGTCTGCTCCAGCAGGCAGTTGGCTTTCATCAGGTCGGCCCGGGGAGAAATTTCCAGATCGACCGCCTTTTTGAAGGCCTTGAGAATGCGGGCGTCCACGTTTTCGGTGATGGCGTCGATATCCGCCTGGCTGGCGGCTCCGGCGGAAACAAGCCCGTCGGCGTAGGTCTTCAGCGGGTCGACTTGCTGCCAGTTTTCGACCTCTTCCTTCGTGCGATAGCTCGACGCGTCGGACGGGCTATGGCCGCTGTAGCGATATGTAATCGTGTCCAGCAGTACCGGGCCTTCGCCGTTTTCGATAATTTTTTTCTTCCGTTTGATGGCGTCGATGACGGCAAGGGGGTTAAAGCCGTCCACTCGCTCGGCGTGCATCTGTTCCGGGTTCAGCCCCGCACCGATTCTGGCGAGGATATTGTAGCCCATGGTCTCGCCGGCGGTCTGCCCGCCCATACCGTAGAAGTTATTGTAAAAATTCATAATCAGCGGCAGGCCGCCCCGATGGGCTTCGTCCCAGAGGTGTTTGTACTGATCCATGGTGGCGAAGCACAGGCCTTCCCATACCGGCCCGCATCCGGCTGACGCGTCGCCGATGTTTCCGATGACGATGCCCGGCTTGAGGTTGACCTTCTTGTACAGGGCAGCACCGACGGAGATATCGCCCGACCCGCCGACGATGGCGTTGTTGGGGTAAATTCCGAACGGCGGGAAAAACGCGTGCATCGATCCGCCCATGCCCTTGTTGAAGCCAGGCTCGCGTGCGAATACTTCCGCCAGCGCCCCGTACAGCAGGTAATCGACGGCAAGGTCTTTGACCGAGCCTTCGTGGTCTTTCTCGACAATTCGCAGGCAGTCGCCGCCGAAGTAGCCCTTCATGATTTCCATCAGTGTGTCGTCGTCGAGCTTCTCGATGGCAGCAAGGCCTTTGGCGAGAATTTCGCCGTGGCTGCGATGGCTGCCGTAGATGTGGTCGTCGATATCCAGCAGATACGCCTGCCCGACGGCGGCGGCTTCCTGGCCGATCGACAAGTGGGCCGGGCCTCGGTGATTGTACTCGATGCCGCGGTAACTCTGGCGGAGCTTGATCTCGTTGAGCATGGTCTCGAACGCCCGGATGATCGTCATGTCCCGCTGGATGCGGACGAGGTCTCCCTTGGCGTAATTGCTCAATTCGTCGGTTATCGACTTGTCATATTGGTTGACCGGGATCGGCTGAAATTCAACATAGCCGGCTTGACGAACCGTCTTGGGGCAAACTTCCTGATGTTTTGGCACGATAATACTCCTGTTAAGTTATTGCTATAGCGTAAGTTAGTGTTACTTTAATTTTCGGATTTTGAATTTGTTTTTTGTTTCGGATTTCGGATTTAGATATTCGGATTTTGTTTTTCTTCCTGAGGTAGAATGACTTCGATATTTTGTTCGCGGAAAAATTCCATCCATTCGGGTGTCGGCGGCTGGTCTGTAACGACCTTGCCGACCGGCTTCCAGTCCACGATTTTGCAGAGCGACGGAGCCTGGAATTTTGTGTGATCCGCCACCAGCACGACGCTTTTTGCGTTGGCGACGGCCAGACGGTACATGTATGCACTTTCGACGTCGCTGGCGGTCAGGCCGAAGTCCATGCTCAGGCCGTCCGCTCCGACAAAGGCGGTGTATCCGCGGAGCTGATCCAAGGCTGCACAGGCCAGCGGGCCTACCGTGTCCATTCGGCCGGGGCGATAATGCCCGCCCAGCAGAATCACGTGGATGTCCGGCGTGTCGAGCTCCAAGGCCAATCTCGCGGAATTGACGATGACTGACAGCCCCCGAGTCTGCTTCAGCCGGGGAACCATCTCGAAACAGGTCGTGCCGGAATCGACGAAAATCTGGCTGCCGTCGTGAACCAGCGAAGCAGCCAATTTACCGACAATCCGCTTGGCGTCCATGTTCCGCAACGACTTGGCACGGAAGGAAAAATCGCTGTTTTCCGGCAGAGAGGCTCCGCCGTGGACCAGTTGCAGCTTGCCGCTCTTGGCCAGTGCGTGCAAATCCCGACGGACGGTCGCCTCGGATACCGCGAGGTATTCCGCAAGCTTGCTCGCCGTAACGCTTTTGTGCTCAAAGACTTGGGCGAGTATGGCGTCTTGTCGATCTTTGGCTGATGACCGCATTGCTTTCCACCGATAGGGTTACGAATTCCTGTTATTTCAAGTTTGATCTACCATGATTTTAGCTCGATCGGCCACAAAATCAACAAAAAAATGATGGAATTATGAAAATATCTGATTGACTTATGATTGTATTGGTGTTAATTTAATCATAGATGAAGCATGGAAATGGAATAGTTATGCAGATAATAACACTGCCGCAGGCAAAAAAGGACATGCAGGACGGGACGGTTTCCCGCTGGCTCAAAGGCGTCGGGGAGTCTGTCTGCAAAGGCGATGTCCTTCTGGAAGTCCAGGCATGTCGGTATACGGTTGCAATCCAGGCTGGGCTGGACGGCACGCTGGCGGAAATTCTTGCACCCGTGGGTACGACTCCGGCAGTGGGCGACCCGCTCGGACGGATCGCAGCCGCCGGCGAGACGCAAACCCCTTCAAAAAAATCTTCAAAAAAATCAGAAAAAGCCAAGGAGACTACGATGGCAGGCCCAAAGGGAACTGTTACGCCGATTTTAATGCCCAAAGCGGGCAACAGCATGGAAGAAGGCACGATCCTCGCATGGCAGGTTAAAGTCGGCGACGCCATCAAGGAAGGCGACGTGATTTTCGACGTCGAAACCGACAAAGCCGCCGTGGAAGTCGAAGCCCTCGACTCCGGCAGGCTGGCTAGAATCGTCGCCGACGAAAACGACACCATCGAGGTGCTCCTGCCCGTGGCGTACCTGGCTGACAGCGACGAAGACGTCGACGCGTACATCGCCCATAACGCACCGCAGGAATCGCAGGAATCAAAAAAATCAAAACCGGTTGCCGCGCCCGAAACGAAGGCTGCGGCTGCAACCAGCACATCAGCCCCGCAGGCCCCGGCGGTTACGACCGACACGGGGCGCGTAAAGGCATCGCCGGCTGCCCGGAAAATCGCTTCCTCGCGAGGCGTGGATCTGGCGGCGGTGGGCGCGGGCAGTGGGCCTGGTGGACGTATTATTTCGACCGATGTGCCGGTGGCGGGAGGTGCAGGGCCTCTCGCCCCGGCCATCCGGTCGAATATAGATGGACAGGAAATCCGCACGCCGCTGAGTTCCATGCGGCAGGGTATCGGCAAGGCCCTCCAGGCATCCAAGCAAACCGTGCCGCACTTCTACATCGAATTGACCGTCGACGCCCAGCCGATGATGGATTTTTACCGGCTGGAGAAGGCCAAGTACAAGTGCAGCCTCAACGACGTGGTGCTGCTGGCCTGTGCGAAAACCATCGCCGAGTTCCCCGCTTTTCGTAGTCAACTTGACGGCGGCGACCTGGTAACCGGCCCGTCGGCGAATATCGGCGTGGCGGTTGGCGTCGAGGGCGGCCTGACCGTGCCGGTGGTAATCGGAGCCGACCGGATGAACCTCGCCCAGGCGGCGGCGGAGTCTCGCAGGGTGGTCGAAGCTGCCCGTGGCGGCAAGCTCATCGGTTACGGCGAGGGCGTATTTACCATCAGCAATCTCGGCATGTTCGGTATAGAGCGGTTCAGTGCGATTATCAATCCGCCCGAGGCTGCGATTCTGGCGGTCGGGACGGTTCGCGAAGAAGTGATCGTCTCCGGCGGCACGATGAGGCCGGGCCGACGAATGACCGTAACGCTGAGCTGCGACCATCGCGTAATCGACGGGCTGGAAGCAGCAAAATTCCTCGGTCGACTCAAACAATACCTTGAAGCGCCGACCCTCCTGGCGTAGACAATCGGAAAGCGCGTGGGCGGGAGCACCCACCCTACAATTAAAACAATACCTTGAAGCGCCGACCCTCCTGGCGTAAATAATCTATTATGAGCAAGCATTTTGACATTGCGGTTATCGGTAGCGGGCCTGGCGGATATGTCGCAGCCCTCAAGGCTGCCCAGATGGGCGCGACGGTTGCCGTGGTCGAGAAAAACCACCTTGGCGGCACGTGCCTTAACAATGGGTGCATTCCGTCCAAGGCACTTTTGGCCACCGGCGAACTGTTGCACACCATCGCCCAGGCTGGGGAATTGGGCGTTACGATTGACGGCAGCGTCTCGGCTGACTGGACCAAGGTGCAGAAACGCAAGAATAAGGTACTGGCCAAGCTGCGGGCGGGCATAAAGGGTCTGCTGGCTGCGCGGAAGGTTACCGTTTTCAACGGCCTGGGCAAGCTCGACGGCCCGGGCAAATTCACCGTAACGGACAAAGACGGCAACGTCGAAAAATTTACCGCCGACAAAGCCATCCTCGCGACCGGCTCGACGGTATTCCGCGTACCGGGTTGGCCGGACGATCCGGCGAAGGTTTGCACTTCCGACGAAGCGTTGCACTGGGCCGAGTTGCCGAAGCGGCTGGTGATTGTCGGCGGCGGAGTCATCGGCTGTGAGTTCGCGTGCATGACCGGGCCGCTGGGCGTGGAAGTAACAATCGTCGAAATGATGCCCCGTCTGCTGCCGGAGATGGACGCGGAGCTGGCTGATACGCTGGAAGGCGTATTCAAGAAACGCGGCGTGAAATGTTTCACAGATACGAAGGTCGAGCAGATCAATATGATCGGCAATGGGGTGGAAGTCAGGCTGGGCAATGGCGAGGTTATCGCGGCGGACAAAGTGCTGGTGGCGATTGGCCGGTCGCCCGCGGCGGCTGACCTCGGCCTGGAGACTGTCGGAATAAAGACGACCGACCGCGGGTTTGTTCCCGTGAACGACAAAATGGAAACCGCGGCTGCGGGTTACTACTGCATCGGCGACGCGAACGGCCGCTGCCTCCTGGCCCACGCCGCAAGCAATCAGGGCATCGTCGCCGTGGAAAACGCACTCGGCCATGATAAAACCGACAACGCCCCGATCCCCTGGGCGGTGTACACCTTCCCGGAAATCGCCGGCGTGGGCATGACCGAGCAGCAGGCGGCCGACAGCCAATTGCCGATTTCCGTCGGCACGTTCCCGCTGGGCCACCTGGGCAAGGCGATGGCTGCCAATCACACCGAGGGGTTCGTCAAGCTGATTCGCCACCGGGAAACCGACGCGTTGCTTGGCGTGCACATCATCGGCCATAATGCAACGGAGTTGATCGCCGCAGCCGGCGCGATGCTCGGCAGGTCGGCGACGGTAACCGAGTTGGCTGAGACGGTTTTCGCACATCCGACACTTTCCGAGGCGATTAAGGAATCGGCAGAGGACGCATTAGGTATGGCCTTGCACCTGCCGCCCCACAAACTTATCAAAGTCGTCGCCGATACGAAGTAAACGGCGGGCGGTAATCCCATATATGCACATTCACCCAAACCAATCATGAGCGAAATGACAATGACCGAAATTCCGACAACGCAGTGGGCCGTCCAACTGGTAGGCCCCAGTGAAATAAAGCTGAACAAGTCCAAGGAAGTTTTCACGCCCGGCCCGACGCAGATTCTCGCCAAGGTCGAGGCGGTGGGGCTTTGCTTTTCCGACTTGAAATTGCTGAAGCAGTTCGACAAGCACGTCCGCAAAGGCCCGGTGCTTGAAGGGCTAGCCCAGGACGTATTGGCTGAGATTCCCTCTTACGTTCCCAACGAGCAGCCCACCGTTTTCGGGCATGAGGTTTGTGCCCGCGTGCTGGTTGTTGGCGAGGATGTCAAACACCATGCCGTCGGCGACCGGATAATGGTGCAGGCCGACTGGCGTGGACTCAAGACCGCCCAGTCCAACGGCGCGTTCGGATACGATTTCGAGGGCGCGCTGCAGGAGTATTGCCTGCTTGACGAGCGTGTGGTGATGGAGCCGGGGACGGGCAGGCGGTATCTGATCCCCGTCAGCGAAGCCAGCAGCGCTTCGGCGATGGCGCTGGTCGAGCCGTGGGCGTGCGTGGAAGATTCGTATGTAGCGGCGGAGCGGCGGACGATCAAATCCGGCGGACGGCTGGCTGTGGTAGTCGAGGCCGGCGTAGAAGCCAGCGACGTCGAAGCGGCATTCAGCCCGGATGGCCCGCCGACGCAAACTGTCCGCGTCGCAGCAGCCGAAGCGGCTGGTCTGGCTGAAGATTCCTTCGACGATATCGTTTACTTCGGCGCCAACGCCGAGACGGTCGAAGCCCTTGGGCCGAAGCTTGCCAAGTGCGGCGTTTTCAATATCGTAACCGCCGGCGCGAAGTTCAGCCGGTCTGCTAAAATAGACGTCGGCAGGGTGCATTACGGCGCGACGCGATGGTGCGGCACGACCGGCGCCGAGGCAGCCGACGGCTATGCCCACATTCCCTCCACCGGCGAAATCCGCAACGGCGACAGCGTCAAGGTCGTCGGCGCAGGCGGGCCGATGGGCCAGATGCACGTCATTCGTAATCTTTGTACCGGCAAGGCGAATCTCTCGCTTATCGGCACGGATTTTGACGACGCTAGGCTGGAGGCGCTGGCGGCACTTGCCAAGCCCCTGGCTGAGGCAAACGGCGTGAAATTCCAATTGCTGAACCCGCAGACGACGCCCGTCGATGGGCAATTCTCGTACATCGCACTGATGGCTCCGGTGGCAGCCCTTGTCGCCCAGGCGGTTACCGAAAGCTCGGACGGCTGCATCGTCAACATCTTCGCGGGCATCCCAGCCGGCACGTTGCAGGAAATCGATCTCGATACATACCTGGCGAATCACTGCTGGCTGCTCGGTACGAGCGGCTCGACGATTCAAGACATGGAGATCGTCCGAGACAAGGTTACCGGCGGGCAACTCGACACCAATTGCATCATGAGTGCCGTATGCGGCATGGCCGGCGCGATGGACGGCTTGGCGGCAGTGGAAAACCGCACGGTCGGCGGCAAAATCGTAGTCTACCCGCAATTGCGGGAAATGGGATTGATTCCGCTGGACAAGCTGGCTGAGCATTACCCCGCCGTCGCCGAAAAGCTGAACAACGGCCTATGGACCCAAGCCGCCGAAGCCCAACTGCTGCAAGACGCGAAATAATATGGTAGGTGGCACAGGTTTGCAACCTGTGCCGTGGTGGCCTGAGAAGGCTACCACGCAGGACGGAAATCATACTGTAAGCAAGCCGTGTGTTTTTGCCCGTTTCTGTAGGCCGGGTCTTGACCCGGCGATAAGAAGGCGATAGCCTTCTTACATGGAAATCCCTCCGATAACACGTCTCTGGGGAAACGTGTTTTTCACCGCTGCTAATCCGAATTGGACGAACTTGTTGCATGTGCCATGCAATTGCCGGGTCAAGACCCGGCCTACCAGAAACGGTTGCTTCGCGACACCCTTCGTGTTTCGGATTTCGATATTCGGATTTCGAATTTGTTTTGGCTTGGGTAGTCCACGCGTGGGTGCAAGCACCCACCCTACGAAACCGGGTGGCATGGCTTGCTTGCAAGCCATGGTTGTACGATATTATTTTGTCTATCTTTTCCCCAAGGGGCTACCCGATACCTAACGCGTTTTTTTACCCCATGCTTCTGCAAGTAGAAGCATGGCATCCGGCAGCAGTACAGAAAACACATGGCTTGCAAGCAAGCCATGCCACCCAGTCTGTAGTTTGTAGAGTGGATAGCCCCACAAAACTGGACATTAATCATTCGACATTAGGCATTCTCCCTGCGTTTGCGATATAATCTTCGCACACATGAGCAGGAAGACTTCGGACATTCCAAAGCCCTCGGTTGCGACGCGTGGCCCGGCGTCGTCGGTGGGTAATTTGCCTGCGACGGCGAATTCTCCGGCGGTTCGAATCGGCGGCATTGTGGCGCTGGCGACGGCGATGACCCTGGCGGTGCTGTTGGGCGTTCGTCCCATGGAAAGTGAGGACCTGGGTTATCACCTTGCTTACGGGGAGCATTTTCTCGATACGGGTGAGGTTTTCAACCATAGCCCGTACATCTACACGCTGGCCAACCGGCAAACGCAACCCGGGCCGGGCGGGTGGTACGACGGCGACGGGAAATTTCAATTCGTCAGCGCCAACTGGGGCACGCAGATTGTCATGGCGGCGGTGTATCGCGTCGGCGGAATGACCGGCTTGTGCATACTCCAGGCGGCCCTGGTGGCGGGGATGTTCGTGCTGATACTGCTGATTTACCGGGCGATGAAAGTGCCGCCGCTATGGATGGCTGGGGCGATATTGCTGACGGCGATGGCTACCTACGAACGATTCAGCCTCCGCCCGGAGTTGCTGACTTACGTGATCCTGCTGGGCCAGCTCTACGTACTTTTGCCGGCCTATCTCGGCGAGGCGAAATTCGCCGCCTGGCGTATCGTGGTTTTGTGCGTCTTGCAGGTTCTGCTGGTAAATGTGCACAGTTATTTCCTGTTGGGGCTTGGGTTTACGGGGGTTGCGTTTGGAGATCGGCTTGTTCGGCTGATCTGGAACCGCTTTGTCGGAGGTTCGGCCCAGGCTGGAAGTCAGCGGTCGTGCAGCGTGCGGCTGGGTGTTGTCCTGCTGGCGCAGGCGGGGTTGTGCTTTTTAAATCCCTGGACGTGGCGGCTTGTTGTCATGCCGTTCGAGACGCTCTGGTATATCAAGGTCAATCGCATCGATCAGCCGCCGATTTCCGGTCAGGTCGGGCATCCTCTTTCGATGATTGCCGAATTTTTCCCTGCCTTCCTGCCAGGCGCGTGGATGCACTCCAAAGCAACGTACGCGTTCATTGTCGTGCTGGTGATTGCGGCGATAGGGGTTCTCGCAGCGCTTTTCCGTCGTCGCTGGGGCATGGCTGTACTGATTACCGTCATGGCAGCCTCGGTGTTCTCCATGCGGCGGAACATCGTCGTAGCGTCGCTGGTGCTCGTTCCGCTTGCGGTTTACTGCATTTACGCGCTGCTGTGCAAATTAACGCCGCCGACGGCCAGGCTGGGCAAAGTCGCTGCGGGCGTCGCCGCGATATTGATAACCGCCACCGCCGGCTGGTTCAGCGTATCGGTGGTTCGCAGCCAATTCTATTACGAGGAGCGAAGGGCTACGCGGTTCGGCGTCGGCGTTTCCGACCTGCGTATTCCACTGGGCGCAGCCGGCTGGATTAACCGCCACAAACCCGCGGGTCGACTCTGGTGCGACTATAGCTGCTCGTCCAACGTCTACTACTTCACCCAGCCGCACCGGGATGTCCCCATCATCACCAATACATGGGCCTGGCCTCACGACGTTATGGCCGAAGTGTTGGACTACTCTCTCGGGCGAAATAAATTCGAGCAGGCCTGCAAAGACTATCAGTTGCAGATAGTCGTCCTTCGCGTCGACTCCGTTTCGACTACGCTGGCGTTAAGCCTTTCGGCAGACCCGGCATGGGCGATCGTGTTCCTGGACTCGCGATACGCCGTATTCCTCCACCTCCGCGGCCCAAACGCCGCACTGGCCAGGCAACACGGCCTTGATCCGTCCACGTTCGACGTCGCCAAACATATCGAAGCCATCCGCCGGCAGGACCCCTTGCCCGCCTATGCGTTCCATGACGCCGGTATGACTCTCCAGCGAATCGGCTGGGACACGCAGGCAATCGAATTGTTCCGCGCTGCCGTTGACGAAGATCCTGAATGTTGCCATGCCTGGTTCGAACTGGGCTTCTGCTACGCCCTGCGAAGCCAGAGCTACCGCAACAAGACCAATTGTCCCCAAGCCATGGCCGACCTCACAAAGGCCCTCCGCTGTATGGAGAAATGTCTCGAAATTAAACCCGACCACGAACGGGCAATCGAATTCCGACAGGTTATCCAAAAAGACATTTCGGCTCTTCGAATGCTCGGCGGATAGCCGCTGGGCAAGCTGCTGGATTTTCCGCATATTCCCTGCTAGACTGTCTCGCTTGCGAAACAATTCAAATAACCTCGAATACAAGGACGCTTTATTATGGCTGACGTTAAGAAACCGTTGATGCTTTTGATCAGGGACGGCTGGGGTATCGGTGCGGACTACGACGGCAACGCCGTGCTGGCTGCCCGGACGCCCAACATGGATCGCATTTCAGGCCAGTACCCCAACTGCACGCTGGATGCTTCCGGCGAGCCGGTCGGTGTGCGGGCCGGGTCGCAGGGTTCCAGCGAGGTCGGCCATCTCAATATGGGGGCGGGGCGGATCGTCGAGCAGGAAATCGTCCGCGTGGATAAAATGATTCGCAGCGGCGAGCTGTTCAAAGTCCCGCGACTGCTGGAGGCTGTCCAGCAGTGCAAAAGCCAGGGTAAAACTTTCCACCTGATGGGGCTGGTGCAGGATCAGGGCGTCCACGCCACGCAGGATCATCTCTTCGCCTTCCTGGATTTTCTCGCAGCCGAGGGCGTCAAGGACGTGGCGGTACACTTTTTCGGCGACGGCAGAGATACCCCGCCGCAAAGCGCGCTGAAGTTCCTGGACATACTCGAAGAAAAAATCGCCGCTGCCGGCGTCGGCAAAATCGCGACCGTCATGGGCCGATACTGGGCAATGGATCGGGCGGAAAACTGGGATCGCACCGAAAAGGCCTACCGCCTGCTGACCGAGGGCAAAGGCCTTACCGCGCCGTCGGCCCGGACTGCCATCGAAGAAGCCTACCGGCGGGCCGAGCAACAGCGGCTTGACGACGAGGACATCGCCGAGACCGACGAGTTTATCGCCCCGACTGCCGTCGTCGACGATACCGGCAAGCCCGTGGCGAAAATCGAACCCGGCGACGCCGTGCTGCACTTCAACTATCGCCAGGATCGCGCCCTGCAACTGACCGAGGCCTTCGTGGAGGAAGACTTCGATGGCTTTAACCGTGGGCCGCTGCCGGACGTGTTCTACATGGGCCTGACCCGCTATTACGACGAGTTCCCCTACGCCCTCGTGCCGCCGATGAACATGGCGAACCTGCTGGGCGAGGTGCTCAGCGTCAACAGCCTGCGGCAACTCCGCATCGCCGAGTTCCAGAAGTACAAACACGTAACGAGCTTCTTCAACGGCAAAATGCTGGAACCATACGCCGGCGAAGATCGCATCCTGGTGGACAGCATCACCATCCCGGAAAACCAGAAGCCGGAAATGAGCGCCTACGAAGTAACTGACATGGTGCTGACGGCTGTAAGCGACGGCGTTGCCGCTGCACGCCAGGCCGCCGAGACCACCGATAAAGTCAGCCTGGTGACGAAGGATTTTCCCACCGGCGGCGACCTGTCAGGCACCTACGACGTAATCGTCCTGAATTTCGCCAACTGCGATATGGTCGGGCATACGGGCGTCTTCGATGCCGCCGTCAAGGCGGTCGAAACCGTGGACGAATGTCTCGGCAAAGTCGTCGAAGCGGTGTTGGCGCGGGACGGTATGGTGCTGATTACCGCCGACCACGGCAACGCCGAGCAGATGACCGATCCGCAAACCGGAGACATCCACACAGCCCACACGACCAACCCCGTGGAATTCGCGCTGGTGGGCAAAAACGCCGGCGACTACAAGTTGATCGACCACGGCAAACTCTCGGACATAGCCCCGACAATGCTGCAATTGCTGGGCATAGATATCCCAAAAGAAATGACCGCCCAAAGCCTGATACAGTAAGCGGGTGCAGGCGAATATAAAATAAAACTTCATTCGGGTGGCATGGCCCGAAGGGGTCGCCATGAATGGTTCGGCGGCAGCGGTATCAAGATACCTCTTTCTCCGAGGTAATTTTTGCCGGGACGATTGCCAGCCACAGGCAGGTGCAGATCAGGCCGGTAACCGCTCCGGCGGGGGCGCCGAAATATATCACGGCGGTTTGCCCTGAAGTTAAAAATAGCGTCATCGAGGCGTCACGGATTGCAAGTGCGATCCAAAGTATTTCCGTGGCAACGCTCCCCGAGATTATTCCCACAATAATTCCCCAGGGTATTCCCACTATAATTCGCATAAGTGACGAACGAAAAGGTCTTTCAAAGCGTTTCATCATTGCCAGGTAGAACCATCCAGACACAAATCCGCCCAAGCCTCCGGCTACTCCGCCCACAATGGTCAAAAAACCGGCAAGAATGTTGGGGTTGGCCGTCAGCCCGAAGCCAAACCCCACAACTACGCTGGCTACAATGATAAAGACGCGCAGGGCTTTTGGGGGAGTTGATACGGCAGGTTTGGGCGGGTGGTCATTCATTCGTGTTTTCTTCCGGTGGGAATTTTATCTGTATCACCGCCAGCCACAGGCAGGCGCAGATCAGGCCGATAACCGCTCCGGCGGGGGCACCGAGACTTATCACGTCCATCTGCCCTATAATAAGGGTGTCCAACGAAGCCTCGTGGATTGCATGTATGCACCAGAGTATTTCCGCGGCAATACTTCCCCCGATAACTCCCGCAATAGTTCCACAGGATATTCCCGCTATAATTCGCAGGAGCGATGAACGAAATGGCCTTTCTACAAAGCGTTGCATCATCGCCAGCCAGAAGCAGGCGGACACAAATCCGCCCAAGGCGCCGCCGATTCCGCCCACAATGGAAACTGATTCAGCGAAAAAGTCGGGAATGGTAGTCAGCCCGACACTAAACCCCGTAACTACGCTGGCTACAATGACAAAGATACGCAAGCCCCTGGGTGCGGGAGGGAACTTGGGAGCAATAAAAACATCAGGTTTGGGTGAAAATTCATTCATCCATAGCTTTCCTTATCAGGGATTCCCTTTAGAGGCTCCCCATTAATTACTCAGATGTTGTATACAACATCTGGTTTGTCATATACATAGAAATTTCAGGGGTTCCATGGTGTTTTTCTGCCGATATTCGCTGGCGGCTGAGGATGGTTGCCTCGCGAGGTTCGCAATTTATGATGTTGGGAGCCATGTATCTGTTCGCATAAGCACCTGTATTGCAGCGTTTTGTGGCGATTCCCCTACGGTTTTGCCTTGCCGGCCGCTGTTTTTATTTTGCCTCTTTCGCGGTTTTGGCATACAATTTGCACATCGCTCGTTCCGATAAGTATTCGTTCATGGAAGGGAAGAATCAGCTTATGAGACTGGATACATCACAGCAGCTCCGCCTCGGCCAGGAAATGAAGATGGCCCCGCGGATTATCCAGGCTATGGAGATTCTCCAATTGCCGATGCTCGGGCTACAGGAACGCATCGACGCGGAACTGGTGAGCAATCCCGTTCTGGAATTGCAGGAAGGCCGTGCCGATGAACCGGCGGAGCAGGTCGAGGCCGCTGCCTTTGACGACCGCGGCGAGAGCGACATGGTTATCACCGACGGCGGCGACAATGCCGAGGATTTCAACCGTCTCGACGAGATGACGGTGGAGTATGGCCCGGAGTACATCGGCGAGTCGGCTCCGGCGCCGTCCCGCGGCAGCTACGACGACCAGCCCGATCGCAAATTAGAGGCGATGGCCAATACCGCAGCCCCAGCCGAGTCGTTGACGGAATATCTTTTGAAGCAGTGGATGTTTGTCGATGTGTCCGAGGCGACGGCGGCGGCGGGACGGCTGATTATCAATTATATCGAGGCTGACGGATACCTTCGGATGTCGCTGGACGAGCTGTCGGCGAAGACAGCCGAGGCTGGCGAGCCGCAGGTGGACCGCCAGACGCTTCGCGATGCGCTGGAGGGTGTGCAGGGGCTGGACCCGGTGGGCGTCGGCGCTCGCGATTTGAAGGAGTGCCTGCTGATCCAGTTAAACGCCGAGGCCGTCGCCGGCAAGGATGTTGCCCTGGAAAAGCAGATCGTTACGCACTTCCTGCGGGAAGTGGAGATGAATCGCCTGCCGGTTATCGCCAAGCGAACCGGTTACAGCATCGAGCAGATCAAGGCCGGCATCGAAAGCCTTTCGCATCTCGATCCGCATCCGGGATTGCTTATCGGCCAAAGCTCCGCGCCGATTATCACTCCCGACGTGATAGTAACGATTGACGACGACGGCAGCGTGGTGGTAACGATGGCCGACGGATCGATTCCCGGTTTGACGATCAGCGATTTTTACCGCAAGCAGGCCCGCGACCGCCAGACGGAGAAATCCGCCCGGCAGTTTCTCCAGAAGAATATCCGCTCGGCCCAATGGCTGATCGAGGCGATTGCCCAGCGTCGCCACACCATTTGCCGCGTAACGGAGGAAATCTTCAAGGCGCAGCGCGACTTTCTGGACTATGGGCCGGAGGCGCTCAAGCCGCTGCCGATGGCTGACGTAGCCGGAAAGGTCGGCGTGCACGTTGCCACGGTCAGCCGGGCGGTATCCGATAAATACGCCCAGACGCCGCGCGGCATTTTTCCATTGCGGATGTTCTTCTCCGGGGGGACTACGACGGCTTCGGGCGAAGACATGAGCTGGGACGCAGTAAAGGCAAAGCTGCGGGAAATCGTCGATAACGAAGACAAATCCAAGCCGCTCAACGACGACCGCCTGGCTGAGGAACTCAACAGCCACGGCATCGACATAGCCCGCCGCACCGTGGCCAAGTATCGCGGCATGATGAACATTCCCCCCGCCCGAAAACGCAGGGAATATTAACCGGGCAGGGATTTATTTTCGTTGGGCAAGGCCGGTGTCGCCTTGTCGCCTACGCTGATGAAGGCTGTCGCGGCGAGTTTCAGTGCGGTTTCCACGGGCATGTCCAGGCGTTCCAGGTCTGCCGGCGAGGCGTAAACGATAGGCCCGCCGATCATGTAGCCCATCGGCAGATAGACTATCACGCTGTCGTCGCCCTCAGCTCTGCCGGCGGGGTTCTCGTTGGTTACAATGCCGAGCTGCCGCACGTGCGAGCCGTCGGGTTTATACAGCACGGCATAGCCCATCTTGCCGCTGTCGCCTCCGAAGAGCTTCATCAGGTCGCGCACGGATTCGTATATCGTCTTGATGCCCGGCAATTTGCCGATGATGTGGTCCATCAGCTTGAAGCCCTTCTTGAAAATCCACAGGTTGGCAAGCAGGCCGATCAGGTAAAGCGCCGCCAGCCCCAGCAACACGCCACCCCACGGTGCGTAATCTATGTAAGTCGGGCTGACTTGCTTGATAAGTCCGGTGGCGTTCAGCAACCATTGGCCAAGGTCGGCCAGTTTTTCGCCGACCCAGCCGATAATCATGGCGGTAACGCCCAGCGGTACGACGATCAACGCGCCAGCCATTAATATCTGCAAATGCTTTTTCATATGAATTCTCCTGTTTTTATTTTTTCAGTTGGGTGCCATGCTTCTGCTCGCAGAAGCATGCAAGTATCGCAGCACTTCATGGCGACGCCATGCCACCCGTCATCATGCACAGATTACAAACTTGTGCCATCGTGTATCTATCTTTCGTGGCTGTCGCTTCGCTTCCCGCCACGGCACCC
>JAIORC010000172.1 GCA_021108335.1 Phycisphaerae bacterium | reverse complement strand
CGGCGGATTGCTCAATCGGTTTTTTTGTTATCCGGGCTGTTTTTCAAAGACGCTTTTATTGCCGGCATGAAGATTGTCATCAGTTTTTGTTTGCCGGCTTCCGACAGGTGGCAGACGTCGTTGTGGTATTCGCCTTTTTTGGGCAGGAGCGTCGCGGCGTCGACGAAGATAGCCCGTGGGTTATTCCTACCGAGGTCGCGGATGATGTCGTTATGCACCTTGAGACCCTTGGCGACGTTGACGGGCTTGCCCCAGTTTTCCACGCCGTCGGGACGACCTTTTGCGGCGTAGTCGAGTTTGCCGGCTCGCAGTTTTTCCAGCGAGTAGCCTTCGGGGATATACCAGGCGAAGGTCATCAGCAGCACCGGCTCGTCGCGGCGGGCAGCCAGGTCTAAAATGTCCTGGAGATTTTTTCGGAACGGCCCGGCTGTCTTGATCTCGCTGCCGTGTTCCAGCCAGTGCGGATTCAGCTTGTGGCGGGGGACGTAGAACTCGAATTTCTTGCTGCTCATGATGTGGATTATGGTGTACTCGATGGTGTACGGCAGCGTGAAATACGGCAGCAGGCCGATCTGGTCTTCCATCCGCAGGAGCTGCTTGTAGAAGCCGGCGTGGGTGTAATCGTCCTTGAATTTCTCCGGCGGGCAGTTGTTCAGCCGTATGTCGTTGATCCCATGATACACGACGACCAGGTCGAAATGCTTGTCTTCCTTGTCCATGAGGCGATATTTAATCAGGCTGTCGCGCGTGGACATTGCCGGCTGGGCGAGGTTGAATATTCGGACGTCCCGGCCTGTGATTTTTTCGAGTGCCGACTGGATTGCCGGCGTATCCTTGGCGAGGGAAGTATGAACGCGATCCAACGCGCTGCCGCCGAGCAGCAGGACGTCGAAATGCTCATTGTCCGCCCGAAGGTCAGCCGCCAGGACATTCGATTCTTTCAACTCCTCATAGAATCGTCCATACCAGCCGTTCGGGCCGGCGAAAAACGGCACGTCGCGTTTGATTTTCCAGTACACGCGGCTGCTGATTTCCAGCAGCACCAGCAAATACAGAATAAACACAATGCGTTTTTTCCAAGACCAACGCGGTTTGGTTTTAGGCGCAGCCTTTTCGGCGTCAGCGGCATCGGCGGCGGCATTGGTAGCTTCAGCGGAGGTATTCGTCTCAGTAGTCATGACCGGGATTGTAGACAGCCAAGGCCATCAATGCAATACCGCCTTTACTCCACCGCGTGCATCCAGCAACCATCGTGGCTGTCGCTTCGCTCCCGCCACGGCACCCAACATTTTCATCGGGCAGAGTTTTTGTAGGGTGGGTGCTTGCACCCACGCGGAAATGGCATTCCCGTCCACGGCGCAGGGTGCCATGGCGACACCGCAGGGGTCGCCATGATGGAGTCCGTAACAAACATGCTTCTCACGTATGGGGACGACATGACGTAAACCTGTGACAACCTATGGTGTCAAGTAATGGTGCCATACTTGCGGGATGTCTCGGGGGCGTTCTTCTCTAACTTGCTCAAGCCTCGTACTCAACATGGATACGAAAGAGATAAAGCTCTCCGTTACCGGTTCCATCATTTTGGAGTCGACGCCGGTATTCAATTTCGAATAATAGTAGCCATCAAGAGTGCAAATGGATAGCAAATTGCTTATCTTGCTTGCTTCTTGTTGAAGCCTTTGAGGTTTTAGTTTCGAAGTAAATGCAAATAAAAAGGAAACGACCGAGACTTTAAGATTTTGCTGTTCAGACTTGGTTATAAATTGCGGCTTAAGTTCCAGTATCGCTTTCTGTTGGCGCATTAACTGGTCAAACGCGCCTTGGTCAATAGTGGACTTAATCTCAATTGCAGCTAGTGCTGCTTCTACAGGAACAACTGCAGCTTGAGAAGGCAACAAATAAGGCGGGAGAATGCCTTGCTCCACAATAATAGCGTCCAATTGTGGGGTTTGGCGCCCGGCAGTGTCCACGATTATTCCACTATAGACCTGATAGCGAGACGGCAGCAAACGGCGGAAAATATCTCTAAGCATCGATTCCCGCGCTTCTCCAACAGTACTGCCGTGTTCGATGTCTCCGAGGGCGGCCGAAAGCGCGCTGACTCGCTCGATCTCAGCAACTAAAATGGAATGTATCTGATTTGGCATGATGCCTAGTTCCTCTCAAGGTCGCCATGACGGAATTCGTAACAAACATGCTTCTGCAAGCAGAAGCATGGCACCCGTCATTTGTCTTTCAACAAAGTGCGGCGGGCTGCTGCTTCCAGCTCTTTCTTCTCTTTTTGAGAATTGGTGATCGGCTTGAGTTTGCCGCGCTCGAAATCTCGCAAAATCTGTTTTTCTTCTTTATCCAGTTTGATCTTCTTCATGACAAATACTCCTTGGCCCACCGCGTGGGTGAACCTGCCTTCGGCAGAACCACCCACCCTACATTCTATGCCGGGTGCCGTGGCGGGAGCGAAGCGACAGCCACGATGTTTATAAACCGCCACCGCCGTTACTCCACCGCGAACGTGAACGCTTTTGCTGGGGCGTCTATGGTTACCTTTTGGCCGTCTGCTACTTCGCCGGTCAGGATTTTCGTTGCAAGCGGGTTTTCCAGTTTCTGCTGAATGACTCGCTTGAGAGGCCGGGCGCCGAAGGCTGGGTCGTAGCCGTACTCGCAGAGCAAATCCTTGGCTGCGGGCGTTATGTTCAGGGAGATGTTGCGGTCGGCTAATCGCCCAGCCAGCAGGCGAACCTGGATTTCCACAATGCCTTCGAGGTCTTCCTTCTTCAACGAATGGAAAACCACCGACTCGTCGATCCGGTTGAGAAATTCCGGGCGGAACCGCTCGCGGAGGGCCTCGTTTAGCTGGGCCTCGATTTCCCAATCCTCGGCGTGTTTTTCGGTGAGGCTCTGGATGTAATCGCTGGCGATGTTGCTGGTCATCACGATCAGCGTGTTCTTGAAATCGACCGTGCGTCCCTGCCCGTCAGTAAGCCTGCCGTCGTCCAACACCTGCAGCAGCACGTTGAACACGTCGGTGTGGGCCTTCTCAATCTCGTCGAACAGGATCACGCAATACGGCTTGCGTCGGACAGCCTCGGTCAGCCGGCCGCCCTCCTCATAGCCGACATACCCCGGAGGCGCGCCGATCAGCCGGGCTACCGAATGCTGCTCCATGAACTCGCTCATGTCGATGCGGATCATCGCGTCTTCGGTGTCGAAAAGCAATTCCGCCAGGGCTTTGCACAGCTCGGTCTTGCCCACGCCGGTAGGCCCGAGGAACAGAAAGCTGCCGATGGGTCTGCGCGGGTCGCCCAGGCCGGCCCGGTTGCGGCGGATGGCGTCGGAAACCGCCTTGATGGCGACATCCTGCCCAACCACGCGGCTGCGGATTTGCTCCTCCATCTCCAGCAGCTTGTCCCGCTCGGACTCCATGAGCCTGGTTACGGGAATGTGCGTCCACTTGGTTACCACGTCGGCAATCTGTTCGGGGGTAACTTCCTCGCTGGTCATCGCCCCCTGGCGGGATTCAAGCTCACCCTCGGCCTTGTCCAGCTCGGTCTGAAGCTCGCGCAACTGGCCATACTGAATCCGGGCAGCCGCCTCCAGGTTGCCCTCCCGCTGGGCCTGCTCCAGCTCGGTGTTCTTCTGCTCGATATTCTCCCGCAGTTCCTTGATTTGCCGCAGTGCGCCGGTTTCGTTTTCCCAGTTGGCGTGCAGGCCGTCGAATTGGCTTTGCAGGTCGGCTAATTCTTTTTCCAGCGTTTCGAGCCGCTCGGCGCTGGCGGTGTCGGTTTCGTTCCGCAGGGCTTCCCGCTCGATCTGCAACTGCATGATCCGGCGGTTCAATTCGTCCAGCTCCGCCGGCATGGAGTCGTTCTCCATTCTCAGCCGGCTGGCGGCTTCGTCTATCAGGTCGATTGCCTTGTCCGGCAGCTGCCGGTCGGAAATATATCGATGGCTCATCACCGCCGCCGCCACCAAGGCAGCGTCCTGAATCCGCACGCCGTGGTGGGCGTCGTAGCGGGGCTTTAAGCCGCGCAGAATCGCGATAGTCGCCTCAACGGACGGTTCGTCCACGACCACCGGCTGGAACCGCCGCTCCAGGGCAGCGTCTTTCTCGACGTGCTTGCGATACTCGTCCAGCGTGGTCGCCCCGATGCAGCGAAGCTCGCCGCGTGCCAACGCCGGCTTGATGAGATTGCCAGCCGATATCGCGCCCTCGGCAGCCCCTGCCCCGACAACGGTGTGCAACTCGTCGATGAACATGATAATCCGTCCGCCGGATTCGGTAACTTCCTTCAGCACCGCCTTGAGACGATCTTCGAACTCGCCGCGAAATTTCGCACCAGCCAGCAACGCGCCCATGTCCAGGGCGATTACAGTCTTGCCGGCAAGCCCCGCCGGCACGTCGCCGTTGACGATTCGCTGGGCCAGGCCTTCGACGATAGCGGTCTTGCCCACGCCGGGTAAGCCGATGAGCACGGGGTTGTTCTTTGTCCGGCGGCTGAGTACCTGCATGCATCGGCGGATTTCCTCGTCGCGTCCGATGACCGGGTCCAGTTTGCCGTTGCGAGCCATTTCGCACAAGTCCCGCCCGTAGCGTTCCAGGGCCTGATATTTTTCTTCGGGGGTCTGATCGGTAACGCGCTGGCTGCCGCGAATTTCCTTCATCGCCGCCAAAATCGCATCGTACGTCGCCCCAAGCGTGGCAAGGACTTCCTTCGCGTTGCAGTCCTCTGCCGCCATCGCCAGCAGAAAATGCTCCACGGAAATGTACTCGTCCTTAAGTGCCTCAGCCTCCTTGCCGGCCCGCACCATCACGTTGCTCATGTTCGGATCCATCGCCATACCCGCGCCGGTACTCTGGGTGGGCAGGCGTTTAAGCTCTGCCTGAACGACGGCTGCAATGCGATCCTTCGGGATTCCCACCTTTTCCAGCAGCGGTGCGACCACCCCGCCTTCCTGCTGAAGCATCTCCGCGAGGAAATGTAATGGCGTGATCTGCGGATGCCCGCCCTCGGCAGCCAGCCCCTGTGCACCGGCGAAGGCCTCCTGGGCCTTGACTGTCATTTTATCCATTCTCATTGCAACACTCTCCTTTCAAAACGTCGCCACACAAAACACAGCGACGCCCCGAAGAAGCTTATGCAATCCCCGTGCCCAAAACGCAACTCCTTTATTTGCATCGCCTTAGACATTCGGGGCCTGTCAAAACTTCCGCATTTGCCCGGAATTTGCCATTTCGGCAGGCACTGTCCCGCCTGCCCATCGGAATTACCTGCGATGGCGCTTCTCCGGCACGGACTGGCAATACTCCAACAGCACGCTAACCAGCGGATCGATCCGATCCTGGTAACCCTTCGGCAGCGCCGAACGAAGAACTTCGCCAACGATGGCCTGGTAATTCGATTGTCCAGCGGGAGGCAAAGCAATCTGCGCCTTGCTCGATGCCTTCGTTTTCGCCGCAAGGAACTGGAGCAAAATGCTTTTGCCGTTTCCCCATTTGGCGATTTTGTCAAAGGCCGATATGAATATATCCACGTGTTTACGCTGCTTCCGAAGTTGTTTGATTTGACCATCACTCAATATTTGCTGCAT
This sequence comes from Phycisphaerae bacterium, assembly GCA_021108335.1. Classification (GTDB taxonomy): domain Bacteria; phylum Planctomycetota; class Phycisphaerae; order SM23-33; family SM23-33; genus JAIORC01. The sequence goes on along the minus strand of JAIORC010000172.1, from coordinate 10,881 downwards.
CAGAAGAATTTTCACCGTATGGATTGTAAAGCCTTTTTTAACCATTTGAGGAAGCAGCTTCTCCAGCGGCACCATCGTATCCACCGAGTCATTTTTCGTCGGCGGGGCATCTCCTATTACCACGATAATTTTCTTCGCCGTTTTTGTCTTCGCCCAGGGATGGTTATTCAAAGACGTGAGCAACCCGCCATATACAGCACCGGCTACCGGTGTCGGAGCGCCGGGCGGATTATTATGCGCGCCGCCGGCCTTCTCCTGCAACATCGCCTTGGCCAGAGTTCTGACCCGACCGGTTAAACGGAATTCCTTGGTGCGATAGTTTTTAATAACCGTTGTTTTACCACCTGTCGTCGGAGATTTTACCTTTTTGCCCTTGGCCTTTTCGCAACAATCCATCATGTATTTCGGGTCTGTTTCGTGTCGGTAATACGTCGCCCCAATCCGCGGCTCGCGACAGATAAGCTTGAACGCCGCAAGCATCTTTTCCACGTCCCTGGCCAACCACTGCATTACCTTTTGCATCGAACCGGTACTGTCGATACAAAGCACCAGGTCAAACTGCTTTATCCGCAGCTTGCCCAACTCCAGGTCTTCTCGCCACTTGGGATCATCGGGATCCTTAATTTTCCGGGCGAGCGGAATCAACCTGGACTGGCCGGTGTAAAGCTTGAGTTTGCCGGGCTTTGGCGGCGTGAGGTTCGCTTCCTTGAGCCACTTCAACCAGGCCGCCCGGGCACTTGTCCAATCCGCCGTTGAAACCCCCTTGTTGGCTATCGAACCGATATGCTCAATTTCCTTGTTAAGCCCGCCCAAAACGTATTCCGCCCTGTTGCCGATACCCGATTTGGACATTTTCATGGCGATCTTTTTGGTCAGTTTCGGGTCTTTCCAGGCTGCGATCAATTTCCGCAACTGCTTGAGCGTCCGGGCGTCAGCAGGCCGGCGATGATTCGTAGTCTTCAAGATGTAATCGACCAATTTGACGTTATCCACATCGAATCCCTTGAGCTCCGGGCCGTAACTCTGGACCGCTTTGAGCAGTCCAACCCGCGTGTCGCCACGGAAAAAGCCCTTCATCGCTACCTGCACCCCCGCCACAACCCATCGCCGGTGCAAGTCCTTGTCCTTGGCAAGCGTTTTGGCACGGGCATGCAACGCCTCCCAGGCATACAGCCTTACAAGATAATCCTTATCCCCCTCCAAAACTTCCATCAATTTTTCGGTCGTCTCCGGCGCATTGATCTTGCTGAAAGAAATCACCGCCAGAGTACGGACAAACCAGTCCTTGCTGGACAAATGCTTGGCGTATGTTTTCGTGTAGTAATCGACCATCTTCTGAATCCGGGCAGCCTTTTTCGGGTCAACCGGCTCCTCGGATTCCTCGGACGATTCGCTGGATTCTTTCTTGGTCTGGGCCTTCTTCTTTTTCTGCTTCTGCTTTTTTTTCTGCGGAAGTTTCTTGCCGCAATGGGGGCAGAATTTCCCACCAGCTTTGCACATTTTGTCGCAGTGAGGACATTTTATCTGAGCCGGCGGTACCTTGGGGAGCTTCGCGCCACATTTCGGACAAACCTCCGTGCCAACAGGAGTTTTCGTCCCGCATTTCTTACACGTTATGCTAAGGTTGACGCGATGATTGCACTTTTGGCAGACATTAGGGTTTTGCGTTACGGTATTTTTGGTTTTACACTTGGGGCACGTCCACTCAAAAGCCAGACAAACACCCGCCGTCAAAAGAATCAGCAACGCGCCGCAAAAAACCATTCGTTTCATGGTGATCTCCTCGTGAAACCAATATTTTTTGCCCTTTTCCCATCATGCCAATATTGCTATCAAGCATCTTCAACCCAACCCTGAAAAACTGGTTTAACATAAATGCCCATACAGAACAATGAAAGAATTGTTTGTAATTTCTGTTGAGATTATGGTAGCTTTTATCGATTCGGCCAATTGGCCACCGGAAGACGCTGCAACCATGTATGAGCAAGGAGTTGGCAATGCCTATCATTTTTTCGGAATTGACGGAAAAATTTCGTGGTTTGTTTAAATTCGACGGGGGCGGCGGAAACATGCAATACATCCTGGCCGGTACTCTTGTCCTGATTATTATCATTTCGCTCGTCTCGCTGATCTCAACTTTGACCGATAGCGACACACCCAAAACCGGAGACAGTGAATTACATTTCTGGGATATCGAAAAACAACAGGAATTCACCAAGCAAGCGAACGAAATGGACTTCGAAATGATGATGATGGTAGATGGGCCGGAAGCTCAGCTTGTCCAAAGCCCGTTAACGGGGAAAAAGACCGGCATCATGATGATCAAATGCCCGAACTGCAAAAGATATTTCATCCCGGAGGACTGGAAACAAGGCAAAATAGCGCACGACGCACAAAAAAAATGCACACACTGCGGCACGGATTACGACGAATATTACCGGAAAAAAGCGGAAGAACGAAAGGCCAGACGCAAATCGAGGGGAAAAAGTAGCCGTAGAAGAGGACGTTAGTGTAAATTTTTGCCCTTCGCGCTTTCGCGAAAATGAGGCACAATACCTTTGTTGACTGAATTATTATATCATCTTGCCCTGACTATCATCATTCCGCTCGTCTCGCTGACCGGCCCCAACACAGCCAAGCACGACGCTGCCAAATTGCACTTCTGGGATATCGAAAAACAGCAGGAATTCACCATAACCCCGGACGTGATGGACTACGAAATGATGATGATAATGGGAGATGGGCCGGAAGCTCAGCTGGTCAAAAGTCCGTTGACGGGGAAAAAAACCGGCGTTCCGATGATCAGGTGCCCAAATTGTAAAAAGTATTTCATCCCGGAGGCCTGGAAAAAAGGCAAAATCAAGCACGGTATAAAGAAAAAGTGCACACACTGCGGCACGGATTATGACGAATATTACCGAAAAAAAAGGGATGAACGGCGCGCCAGACGTAAAGCCAGAAAAAAAGGGAAACGCTAAAGAGGATTTTTGCCCTTCGCGCTTTCGCGAAAACGAGATACAATATCCTTGTTGACTGAATTATTCAGCCGGCTCGCACGAGGAGCAAAATGCTGGAATTGATCGGAATTTCGCGAAGTAAATTGAAGGTGGCGGTTATTACCGTTCTGATGTTCGCCGCAATGTGCTGAACCGCGAAACCATCGCCAAAATACAAGACCCAGATGCTTCACACAGGCTCGCTGCCAGGCGGGCCTATCTTTTGCCGTAAAATCCCGCCGACCCCGCGGTGGAAAAATGCCCGGCCGGGGAAGCGAACCCGACCGGGGCCTGGGAATCCCTGCTCAGCCGATCTCTCGACCGAGAGTCTGCAGACTGGTCAACATAGCCACCATATGCCGCAACCCCGCATCCTCATGCCGGGTTCGCAACAGCAACTCCATTTGCTCCAACGCCTCTCGCAACTGATTCGCCGCAAAAGGCGATAGGCGTATCGATCCTTCGACGGGCGGCTCACCATGATTCCTGCTGACTGACTGATAACACATTACATCGCTCCTTTCTTCAGGTAAGGACCCCCGGGACGGCGCTTTTTGCCAGAAACATCTGCGTCTTCCTGAAATACGAGGGCAATGAAGCCGGAACGACTCTGGAACTGCCTGAAAATCGAAAAAGGCCCGCTGAAATAACGGGCCTCTGGCTCTGTCTGAAGAGACTTTTCAGACAGAGTCTTAATTCTGGTTTGATTTGACCGACAAACCCCGCGGCAAATCCGCGAGGCTGCGGTAATTATCAATCTTGCAATTTTTCAATCATTACGCGCTGATCTTGGATATCCGCACGCGAATATATTTCTGGCGATGGCCGGTCTTACGCTTGCTGGCCTTGCGACGACGCCAGCGATATATGTGTACCTTCTCGCCCTTGACCATCGGATCGAGAATCTCGCCAACGACTTTGGCACCATCGACCAGCGGCATGCCGACCTTGGTGTCCTTCTCGTCGCTGACCATAAGAACCCGCTCGAACTCGATGCTCTTGGCATCTTCTGCCAAATCACGCAAATCAACGTCCAACACATCGCCTTCGCTCACGCGAAACTGCTGCCCGCTATCTTCAATCACTGCATACACGATATATTCTCCTTGCTCACTCTACCCATAATAGGGAACGGGGCATTATCCCCGTTTCCCCGCGATTGTCAAGCCCGATATCAGGGTTTTGTGTCTTTTGCGTGGCAGCCTTGCGCCTTTTGCGTGGTGGTCTTCCCAGGCCACCACGTGTTGCCCGACCCGGTTCCGCAACTGTAGGGTGGGTGCTTGCACCCACGCGGCAGGCTCACGATTTCCGTTGAGGGATGGCCGCCGCGCGAACATTGTTTTTTCTGGTTCCTGTTTTCCCCGGTTCCCAGTTCCTGGTTCCTGCTGTTCCCGGTTCCTGGTTCCTATGCCTTGAACCGCTCGGCGAAATTCTCCAAAAACGCCGCCGCCATCACCGTACCGTCATAAAACTGGGACAACTTCAGCTTTTCATTGGGAGAATGAAGGTTATCCTCCGGCAGGCCCACACCGAGCATAACCGCGTCAAGCCCCAGCACCCGCTGGAATACCTCGGTTATCGGCACGGACGCACCGCACCGCATGAAAACAGGCTTCACCGCAAACGCCTCCGCCATCGCGTCCAGCCCGGCCCCGGCAGCCATGGAATCGGTCGCCAGCAACACAGGCCGGGCGGTATGACGTACCTTCACTTCGCTTTTTATGCCCGGCGGGGTATGCCCCGCGACAAACTTCTCAAAAGCCGCGACGATTTTTCCCGGGTCCTGATCGGCGACCAGCCGCATCGTAATCTTCACGCCTGCCGAAGCGGGAATGATGGTCTTCTCGCCTTGGCCTTGATAGCCGCCGAATATGCCGTTGCAATCCACAGCAGGCCGCAACCAGTTCCGCTCCAACGCAGTATAACCCCGCTCGCCGCCGCCCAAAGCGTCCGTACCCATCTGCCGGGCGTGGTCAGCCTCGTCGAACGGCAACTGTCGCCAGGCCGCCTTTTCCTCGTCTCCCACGGGCAGCACGTCGTCGTAAAATCCGGGAATCGTTACCTTACCGTCATCGTCGTGCAACGCCGCCACCAGCCTCGCAAGGGCGTTGATCGGATTGGTCAGCATGCCGCCCTCCAACCCGCTGTGAACGTCGCGGTCAGGCCCATTAAAAATCACCTCGAACGACGCAAGCCCCCGCAGCGCCGACGTAATGGTCGGCTGCCCTTCGGCGAAAAATCCGGTGTCGCTGATGACAAGCGCGTCGGCAGCCAACCGCTCGGCGTGGGCCGTCAAAAATTTCTCGATGCTCGGCGAGCCGATTTCCTCCTCGCCTTCCAGCAGGATCTTGAGATTCACGGGCAGCGAGCCGCTAGCCGCCAGCCAAGCCTCCGCCGCGGCGAAATGCATGAACAATTGCCCCTTGTCGTCGTCGGCCCCGCGGGCGTAAAGCCAGCCGTCCCGTACCGTCGGCTCGAAAGGCCCTGTGTCCCATAGCTCCAGCGGGTCGGGCGGCTGAACGTCATAATGCCCGTAAATCAACACCGTCGGCAGGTCGACACCGGCGTGAAACTCGCCCACCACGCAAGGCCGCCCCGCCGTCTCCAGCACCTCGGCGGCAAACCCGATACCCCGCAGACGCGCCGCCAGCCAATCCGCACAAGGCCGGCAGCCATCCGGCTCGGCAACATTGGAAATAGACTCAAACCGCAGCAACTCGCAAAGCCCAGCCAGGTGCTCGTCACGATGCGAATCCAGCCAGGCCTTAACATCAGCATTCAACATCAAATTTCTCCAGTTGGTTCCCATTTTCCCAGATTGGGTGGCATGGCTTGCTTGCAAGCCATGTTGTTTCTGGTTCCCAACCCATTGAGCCATTCATCATGGCGACCCCTTCGGTGTCGCCATGCCACCCATGTTTTTTCTGGTTTTTGTTATTCCGTTTTTCCCGGTTCCCAGTTCCTGGTTCCCGTTGTTCCCTGGTTCCTACGCCTTGAGCCATTCCCAGGCGGCGGTTATTTCTGTCGGCTCGAAGTATTTTTCGTCTATTCCGACCATTTTCCCGAAGGGCCGGTCGAGGGCTACGTACCACTTCCAGAAAAGACTATCCGCGACAATGGCGACTTTTTCCATGTCCTTCATGTGCGTCAAAACCCACTTCAAATCTTCGATGCCGGCTTTGAGTCCCCAGGTTGCATGTTCGTCGAGAAAAACAAGTATCTTAAGTTTGCCGTGTTCTTCGATTACCTTTTCAACCTCGCCTATCCACTGTTTTTCCATTTCCAGGGAAACTTTCCCCGTAATCCTGACTCCCAAAACCGCGCCTTGGCTTTCCGGTAATTTCGTAATCATGTCACTTTCCTTCCCGGGGTACTATTCCCCGATACACGTTTCCTCTTCTATCAGTAGGCCGGGTCTTGACCCGGCAATTGCATGGCACATGCAATCCTTATCATCCAATTCGGTTTATTATCTTCGCCAACATACCATCGTGAACACGCTTCCATAAAAGAAGGCTGTTGCCTTCTTTTCGCCGGGTCAAGACCCGGCCTACAAAAACTGGTTCCTGTTTTTCCCGCTTTCTGTTGTTCCGTTTTTCCCGGTTCCCGGTTCCTGTTTTTCCCCGTTTTCCTATTCCGCCTCATTGGCCAATTCGCCGTCGGGTGTCAGGGCGTTTGTGTTTGTTTCGCTCTTTGCCAACAGTTGGATTTTCTTTTCGGCGGTTTCGAGAATCGTTCTGCACTGCTTGACCAGTTTCATGCCCTGGGCGTAGCTCTCGATGGATTCTTCCAGCGAAACTTCGCCGGCCTCGATTTGCGAGACGATCTTTTCCAGTTCTTCCAACGCGTTTTCAAATTTGATTTCTTTTTCTGTCATGGCTGTCTCTCAGTCGAACAGCGTCGGGCCGCTGTCGGGTTTCCTTGTTTGTCTACGTTTTGGTGTAGCCGTTTTCGCCCGAGATGGCAATGATTTACTTTTCGCGCCGGCCTCCTCAACGCGGCTGCGAATGGCCCCGTCGGCCAATTCCGTGGATATCACGTCGCCGACCCCAGCCGCCGATACCGAGCGGAGAATCGCGCCGGCGGCGTCTCGCGTTACGCTGAATCCGCGGGCCAGCACGTTCCGATAGCTCATCGCCTCCAACTGCCGCGATGCCGCGGTTACCCGCTGGCGAGCAAGTCGCAGGCGATGGCTGGGATCGGCCCGGCCCAGCCTCGACGCGACGACCGCCAACCTGTCCGCCGCCAGCTTGCTCCGCTCACTTAAGGCCCATCGCAGCCGCCCCTCCAGATTGTCAAGCCGCCCGCGTGCCCGCTCGCACAGCCGGGCAGGGTGAAGGGCAGCCAGTCGATTCTCCAACGGGCCAAGGCGGCGATGCGCCCCAGCCAGACCCGCGCTGGTCCCGGCCGTCAGGCGGCGGGAAAGTTCGTCTACCCGCTGGACCATCGTGCGGACGCGAGCTGTCGGATCGCGGAAGATTGCGCTGCGCTGCACCGCCTCCAGGGCTGCCCGTCGGACGGCGATGATATCCTTAACGTTCCGCGCCAGTCGTGCGGACAAATTCGCCAGCCGCCGGCGGATTTCCTCCACGTCGGGCGTAGCCAGTTCCGCCGCAGCCGTCGGGGTCGCCGCCCGCATGTCGGCTACGAGATCGGCAATCGTTACGTCAACCTCGTGGCCGACGCCGGAAATTATCGGCACAGCCGCCGCGGCAATCGCGCGTGCGACCGGCTCTTCGTTGAACGCCCAGAGATCCTCCAAACTGCCGCCGCCGCGTGCGACGATAATTGTTTCGATACCAAGCTGCCCGGCGTTGCGATCCAGCAGGCCGACAGCTTCGGCGATTTGCCCAGCCGCCTCGTCGCCCTGCACCATCGCCGGCAGCAGATAAACATCCGCCGCCGGCCAACGACGGCGCAGCGTCCGTTGGATGTCCCGCACAGCCGCCCCGGTGGCACTTGTAACCAAGCCGATAGCACGGGGATATGCGGGGATGGCCTTCTTGCGGCCAGCCTCGAACAACCCCTCGGCCTGGAGCTTCTCCTTCAATTGGCGAAAGGCCAACTCGAGAGCGCCCTCGCCGCGCGGCGTCATCCGCTCGACGTACAATTGCAGCTTGCCCTGCACGTCGTACACGTCCACCTTGCCCTCGACCACCACCTCCATGCCGTCCCGCGGCGTGAACTTCAGCTTCCCCGCCCGGGCCTTCCACATGGCTGCCCCGATGCTGGCGTCTGAATCTTTCAGGCTGAAATAGACATGCCCCGACGCCGGCTGAGATACGTTGCTCAGCTCGCCCACGACGGTTACGCGTTGCGGAAACGCATCTGCCAGCGCAGCCTTTATCTTACCAAGCAGCGCAGAGACGGATAGCCCCTCGGCTGCCTCCGCCTTGCCCTTGAACTTCCCGACATCAGGCTTATCGCGAGGCCCACGAGCCTCGCCGGGATCAAACAATGTCCGCCGCTTCGCACTCATGCAAAACATTCTAACAACTCCCAACAACTTTGGGAACAACAGGAAAAAAACGGGAACCAGTAACCAGGAACTGGGAACCGGGAAAAACAGAAACCAGAAAAAAACGTCGGACAGCCCCCTGGCCGGGTGGCCCCCTGGGGGATGAATGACGCAATGGGCTGAAAAAACAGAAACCAGTAAAAACATGGGTGGCATGGCTTGCTTGCAAGCCATGTGTTTTTCGTCCCGCGTGGTGGCCTTCCCAGGCCACCACGGTTTTGCCCGTATGCGGACCCGTATTCGCGGCGGCCTGGGAAGGCCGCCGCGCAGAATGTGCTGGCTGCCACCCACAGCATCGGGTGGCATGGTCAGCGGCGAAGCCGATGGCCATGAAAGATAGATACACAACGGCGGGTGGTATGTTGGGTGGTTTTGAGAAAGGAATGTCGCAGAAATTGCGAATCGATCTTTCATGGCTACCCCGCAAAAAACGCGGGGTTTCCATGCCACCCGACATCGTGGGAAATTGCCCAGTGCCATGCTTCTGCTTGCAGAAGCATGGCGCTATGCTGCTTCGCGGATTGTTTGTTGGCTGCTGGTCAGGGTGATGGTGATGAGGCTGCGGAATTCGTTTATGTCGAACGGTTTGAAGATCGACGGCAGGTTGCACTCGGAGATCGCTCGGATCGTCGCGAGGTGATACCTGTCGCCGGTCATCAGAATCGTCCGGTTCAGCAGTTCGGGCTGTCTGGTTTTGATGTACTCGACGATACCGCTGCCGTCGATGCCCGGCAAAACCATCTCCAGCAGCACCAGGTCGAAATTGCCCTCCGCCAGGCGTTGGATCGCCGCTTCGCCGTCGGCAGCGGTGGTAACATTGGCTCCGGACTGGTTCAGCACGTCGGCGATGAAAGTTGCTACGGCGTTGTCGTCGTCCACCACCAGAATTTCTTTAATTCCTTTCCCGCGAATCGGATTCAGTGATGTAAAGGCCATGCCGTGCTCCTTTGCTGTTCTCAGGCAGCCAATCGGCTGACCGTCGTTTTGCGGCGGAGTTTCTGGAGCAGGCTTTTGTGCCGCAAACAGACAGCCGACTCCGTAATCCGAAACACCCGCGAGATTTCCTTGTACGTCATTTTGTCCACGTAAATCATGCTCAGCAGTTGGCGGTCCTGCTCGCCGAGTTGCCGCAGCAGCTCGGTGCAGAATTCCCTGGCTTCGAGCATTTCGTGATCCCGCCGGGCGGCTGGATCCGGTAAGTCTATTTCCATGCCCGTGGCGTCCTGGGGTCGCCGGTTCGCGTCGGCCCGGCGGAGGACACCGTCCCGGCGCATCTCGTCGATGGCCAGGTACATCGCCTTCGTGCAGGCATAACGAACAAAGGGAACGCCCCGGCTGGCATCGAATGCCCTTGCCGCCAGGCTCAGCCCAAGATACGCGTAGCTGTGCAGGTCGTCCATGCCAACCCACCTGTACCGCCGGTACAAACGCCGGGCAATCTGCTGAGCCAACGGCAGATGCTGCCTGGCTAATTGAATGCTGTCCGCTGAAACATTCTCGTACGTTTCCATGCTTTTTGCCCGTCCATTGTGGTTATGAGGAAGACCGCTACTCCCAAACCTATTTGTCGAACAAAAGCCGGAAAACTTTAGAAACTATAGGCTGTAGACTGTAGGAAATTACGGGGAAATGTGCCGGAAAATTGTTATGCCCTGTTTCGTGGTAATATAGGAAGACCACCACACGATTTATTCGCCATTCATCATGGCGACCCCTTCGGTGTCGCCATGCCACCCAACACTGGCGGAGACCGGGTGCCGTAACGAAAGCGGGGTGCCGTGGCGGGAGCGAAGCGACAGCCACGATGTTACAAAGAGGCTCTGATTAAGGAAATTCCTGAAGATTTCATCTGTCGAAGGCTGAGAGGTCGAAAATGAATCCCGGAGTGGACACTTGGTTTTTTTGCGATTTGGTTTGGCGGTGGTGTGCCTTTTGCCAGGCTTTGAGTACCGCCGGCAGCATCGTAGCCCCTATATGCAGCGAATCTTTGTCTGGCTGGTTGTCCGATTTTGTGGATTTCATGCGCATGCCTCCCGCAACGGCTCATCCGGCGATAAGGCGGAAATATTCGTCGGTATTTCGATTTCGCTGCCGGGCGGTTTTATGCCGTATCGCTTCAGTTTCGAGTGGAGCGTCGCCCGCGTTATGCCCAGCAGCCCCGCCGCCCGCGTCCGCTGCCAGCCTGTCTCTTTGAGGGCACGGGCGATGAACTCCCGCTCAGCGGTTTCCAGCGACAGGTCTTCGGTTTCGCCGCTGTTGGTGGCTGAGGTGTCGGGCCGGTCGATAATAATGCTTTCCGGGCGTATCTGCGTGCCGGTTTCGATAATCAACGCCCGGTCGATGACATTGCGAAGTTCGCGCACGTTG
>JAIORC010000122.1 GCA_021108335.1 Phycisphaerae bacterium | reverse complement strand
GTGCTCGTCAACATTTCCCTGGTCAATTGTTTGTCGGATTCGATTACGAAGGTGAATGATTCTCCCGGCAGCAATGTAATCAACTGGTCATTCACTTTTGCGTCATCGTCAAGCCGGTCGGCAAAGACGGCTATGTCTCGCAGCATACTTTCAGCGGAGATTGTCAGTCTGTATGTCGAACCGTTCCGGGTTAATTCGGCGTCGAATTCCGGCTTTGGATAGGCGAGTTTCTTATCGATATCGAAGAACCACGTCGCTCGTATATCATCGGCTCCGGCGACAATGAACTCATTCGATTTGTCGTCCGGCGAAGAGATCGCCTTTTCCATCTCGTATGCGCATACGCAGGATCGCGCCGGTACGTCCAGGCTGATTTGCCGGGTTTCACATTGCCGGCCGTCAAATCCCATACGCATGATAGACGCGTTACCGCTCCAGGTTTGATCGGTATCGTTTATCGCATACAGGCATAATTTCCCGTCGGCGGCGGGCTGAATTGTCAGCAGGTGATCTGCGTAAAATCGCCTGGTTGCGTACCACATCGGCTTGGGTTTGCCATCGCCGTCCACCGCAGCCCAACTGGTTACCGGCCAGCAATCGTTCAACTGCCAATAGAGACTGCCCATGCATCTCGGTTGCAACGAGCGGAACCATTCCACGGCACAGGTCAAGGCCCTGGCCTGGTTCAATTGGGCGAGATAGGTCCAGTCGGAGAAATGCTCGATATTGCCGAAGTCGTCCGATATATACGTGTTTATTTTCAGGTTGCCGTCGGGACACTTCTGGTGATGCAGCATCGCCGGCGAATCAATGACAAGCTGGTCCGCCGGTATCGACTTTTTCAAGGTTGAAGCTGCAGGCGGCCCCTGAAAACCGAATTCGCTGGCGAATCTCGGCGTATGGTTTCGATACGACCGATAGTTTTTTTCAAACCACGGCTCCCAGACATGTTTGTTGCCATGGTCGTCATCCAAGGGGTGGATATCCATCGACCCGGAGTACGGACTGCCGGGCCAATATGGGCGGGTGGAATCCAATTCATTCACGAGCCTGGGCAGCAAGTCAAAATAAAATCCCTCGCCCCAGGTTCTTCCGGCGGCCTGTTTTTTCCATTTTACACCATCGTCGGGCCAGTGTAAATATGCCCAGATGTTTTCGTTGCAGCCGTCCCATATAACCAGGCTGGGATGGGGGCACAAGCGGGTGATGTTATGCCTTGCCTCGGCTTCGACCAATGTTCGCAGCGGCTCTTCTTCGGGGTACAATGCGCAGGCGAACAGGAAATCCTGCCAGACCATGATTCCCATTTCATCGCACAAGCGGTAAAAAGTGTCCGTCTCGTAGATACCCCCGCCCCAGACGCGAAGCATGTTCATGTTGGACTCAGCCGCCTGCTCGATTCGGCGACGATATCTTGCATCGTCTATGCGAGTGATAAAACAATCGTCGGGAATCCAGTTCGCCCCTTTGCAGAAAATCGGCGTGCCATTGATTTCCATCTGGAATTTCGCCCCGATTTCATCACTGTCCGTATTAAGCCGCACCGTTCGCATGCCGATACGGGACGACCAGTCGTCGAGCGATTTTTCGCCGACGCGATTCGCATGAAGACTGACCGTCACATCGTAAAGTGGTTGTTCGCCGTATCCACGCGGCCACCAGAGTTCGGGATTGTCCACCCGGATTGAAACCATCGCATTATTTTCATCTTCGGCGATTGCAGCCGTCTGCGTAATCGTCGTACCGTCCGGCCCGGTGAGCACAACCGTCGCCGAGAGTTGTTCACGATCCGTAGCATCCGCCGCCCGGTCGACGTCGAGAAGCACTTCGACCATTGCCTGCTTCGGGTCGGCTTCGCGGACAAGTGGCCTGACGGAGGCGATACGGGCAGAGTTCCAGGCCTCCAGGCGGATGGATTTCCATATCCCGCAGGTTACCAGCGTTGGCCCCCAGTCCCAGCCGAAGTTGCACGACATCTTGCGGATGAAGTTAAAAGGTTCGAGTTCTAAAACGCGAGGCAGTTCCCCCAGTTCGTCTCGCATCCGCCTGGCATAGCGGACGGCGGAGTCAAAGGTGATTTTCAATTCGTTTTCGCCGGCCTTGAGTAGCCCCATGGCGTCAAAACGATAACCGTTGTGCATATTGGCAGCTTCGCCCAGGCATCGGCCGTTGATTTCCAACGTTGCAATGGTATCAAGCCCATCACAGACCAGCTCGACGCAGTCATGGCCGAGCATGTCTTCGCCGACCTCGAACGTGCACTGGTACTGCCAGTCGGTATGGCCGATCCACTGTACGTCCAGCTCGTTGCGATCAATATACGGGTCTTCGATAAGCCCAGCCTGCAGCAGGTCCGTATGAATACATCCGGGAACGACGGCGGGAATCTCGCGGTCGCGAACCACCTCCGGCACGGAATCGAGGTTGCCAACTGCTTTGGCAACCCAGTTTTTCAAAGATAAATTCGTCTTCATCATAGTACAAAGCCCTTTCCGGGGCACTTTAACAGAACGGTTACGTAGATTCAAGATTGAGCGAACTGCCGATTTTGCGTTATCGAACCTGTGGCAGTTGTCGTCTTGCGATGACCGAGGGGAGCATTGTCAGCATCGCACATGTAACTATAACGCCTGCTGCGAAAACGAGAAACAGCGTATGATACCGCGTCATTGGAATCCCGAAAAAAGTCCACGACTCAGCAAGCATTCCGCTGTCCAGAACCCATCCTGCCAGGAAACGGCTCAGACCATTACCGGCAACATAAAGCCCTATGCATACCGCCAGGGACATTTCCGTAAGTTTTTCCGTTACCAGGGCGAACGCCTCGGAACTGACGGCGATGGAGGCGCCAGCCATTATCAATCCGTACAGGGTGGCGATAACAAGCAGCAAGGCCATGCAGAATGACGAGCCATCCTGAACAGCCAGCATTGCGATATTCAACAATCCGAAGCTGAAATGCGCAATGAGAAAAACGCTTTTCGTCCCGCGATTGTCTACTATCCGCCCGCCAAGAAAATATCCGACTATCGCCCCAATCATCATGCAGGACGAAAGAAGCACGAGGAAATCATTCTCCAGGTTCAATTTGACCTTGGCCATCAGAATCGCAACGGGAACCGTGGCTCCCGCAAAGAAGTATAACCAGAATAAATAGATACTAAAACCCATCAATGGCCTGTTGGAGAAAACGTCCATCAGGCATTCGGTGAACTTTCCGGTATCGGGTTTCGGGGGTTTTTCGGGAATGCGAGTCAGGAAGACCATACGCACAATCATACCAATCGCCGCGACCGCAATAATCGCCTGCAATACAATTATGGACGGATTTTCTCTCACGATCAGAGCGGAAATGATAAGGAACACCGCCGAGGTGGACTGCCAGCTTACTCGTGCACGCCCAAAGAAGTGCCCGCGTTTGTCAGCCGGAACTATGTCTTTAAGTAACGGAAACCATCCGACAACATAGACTGCAATAGCAATTGAAAAAATGCAAAGGCCGCCGAGGAGTACCGCGATCGACCAGGAACCGCACCATGCCGCTCCTGCCATTACCAGAAGCCCCGCCGCGCCCACACCTATTGCCGGAATGATAAACCGTTTCTTTCCCGCCCGCCCCATGATGTATGCCAGGGGAATGTACAGCACGCACAAGACAAGCAGTTGGAGCGACGTGGTGCAGAGTGCAACAAACTGGCTGGCGCCGAGCATCTTTGAGTAAAGGATAATAACGCTGCTCTCGGCGATCAGTATCTGCGAAACCGCTCCAAAACACGTGGAAATAATAGCCACGCGCATAGCCCGACGACACACAGCCTCGGGAAATACTCCCGTCGACTGATCCGTCGAGCCATCAATATGTTCTGCTTCACGCTCCGGCAAAGGTTGTCTCCAGGTTTTTACGGATAAGTTTTTCGCCCGCCGCAATTATCGTACCGCCGGTATATTTACCAGCCAGATGCGCGACGGATGGATTCTTTTCGCACATATTATACTCAAACGAATTGCAATCCGCCATATATCCCACATATCTATTGGCATAGCCGAAGATCATGACGCATTTTCCGCCCAACGATTACTTATTTGTCCGTCCTTGTGTACCGGATCGGCGATATCGGGTTGGCGAGACGCCATGCTTGCGGGTGAACAGCCTGCTGAAATAGTGCTGCGAGGAAAACCCGCAGATGGTTGCTATCTGCCCAACGGAAAACGAGGAATCGTGCAGAAGTTCCCTGGCATGATACATACGTGTTCGTATGAGGTGTTCGATTGGACTGACTGTCATGATTTTTTTGAAACACGCGGCGAAGTGGCTTGTGGACAGGCCGACAAGTTCCGACAGCAATTCCACTGTAATCGGCTGGGAGAAATTGGCTGCGATATAGTCTGCCGCTTGTCGAATCTGCCTCAACACACTATCTTCGGCGGCCTCGGCAAATTCGAGAGGCCCCGCTTCTTTAGCCAGGAGATACAGACATTCGGTCAGCCGCAATCGCGCCAACCAATTGTCCTGGCTGCCTTCCACCAGCCACGCAGAGACGAGCCGCTCCATCGCCGGTACGAATGCAGCGGGATTTTGCACATGAACAACCGGCGGCAGGTTCGGAACGACGGCTTGGGCCCGACGCGAATCGACAGAGAATTTAGTCTCAATCAAGTCGTAATTCGTTCTGGCGTCGCCTATCGATACGTGAATCTGTCCGGGGCGGATGAAAATGGCGGAATCGGGGCCAATCTCATAGCGGACGCCGTCGATTTCAATATGGCTGCGGCCGGTAATCACATAGGACAAATGGAAAATGTTTTCGTGTTGGTGTGGATAGGCGAAAAGCGGCGCTCGACACGTATAGTGCATCGCCCGTTGAACCTGCAATCCATGCAGATTGCGAACAAGTTTCTGCCATTTCCAATTCATCTCATCATAGGATTGTGCATAAGTTCAATTGTTTTGTCCAGCGACAAATTAACTGATGTATCATATCATATTGGTAGTCGATTATATCGAAAAAGTCGATCATCGGAATTCAGGAGACGTTGACTATGTGGAAGAACGGCAAGAAATGGGTCTACTCGATCAGTTATGACGAGGGATGTGAACTGCTTCTGCAACATGCTTTAGACGTACATCGCCGGTTCGATGTGCCGGGACATATAGCCCTGGTCGCCGGCCAGATTGGCGTACCCCGCAAAGTGCCCGGCAGCAGTTACGATGGCATGATGATTCTCTCTAAAGATCAGATCAACATGCTCTGCCGGGAGGGGTGGGGTGTTTCGTGTCACGGAATGAACCATATCAGTATCAACAATGATAATGTGAAGGTAGAAGTCTATGAAAGTCGAAAATTGCTGGAAGACACCCTGGAAATGCCCGTTACAATGTTCTGCTTGCCGGGGAACAACGATCACTTGTCCATCGTTCGCGACCACGCGGCCCAAGCCGGATATACCTCGATCCTGACCATTCATGACGATATCAATACGCCTGATAGCGATCTGCTCCGATTGTGTCGCGTCCCTTTGCACAGCGAATATCCGCCGCCGTTTTGCTCGGCCTACGATCCATACAAGAGAATTCACCAGGCTATCGATGCCGGCGGTTGGATCATCGATTATGCTCATTGCCCCATGCCCGGTAAACCTATCCATGCCCAGAAAGATTGCACCATAAAAGAGTTAGAGACGCGGTTCGAGACAATCCGCCGCATCGGCGGAGACGACGTCTGGATTGCCGAACCGAATGAAGTGGTAGATTACATTATTCATAAAAAGGAAAACGAGAAATGAATGCGAAAAAAACAGGTGAACGCGCGAAGTTCGGCGCAGCCGCATACGAAGGGGTAACTGGGAAATTGCCGACACCCTTTCCGCGGACTATGGGTCCCAATGTCATGAAATACGTGCAGGAGGTCGTGGAAAGCGGACTTACGTCGAACATGACAGTGCGGTTTGAGCGGGCATTCGCCGAAGAACTTGGCGTGAAGCATTGCATAGCCACGCCAGGATGCACGCCCGCATTGGAAATCCTTGCCGCAGCGATGGAATGGGAACCCGGCGACGAGGTGATTGTCAGTTCGATCACGGATTATGGCACGATTGCCGGACTCGTTCACGCTAACTACATTCCTGTTTTCGCGGATACGGCGCCAAATAGCATCAATATTTCAGCCGAGACAATCGAACCTTGTATAACAGATCGGACGCGGGGCATTCTCGTCGTTCATATGACCGGTCTAATCTGTGATATGGACCCGATCAACGCGCTCGCCAAAAAGCACGGTCTCATGGTTATTGAGGATGCCTGTCAATCGGCTTTTGGCGAGTACAAAGGGCAATTGGCGGGAACGCTATCAGATATCGCCGGTTTCTCATTCGATACGGAAAAAACCATGGGTGCCGATATAGGTGGTGCCCTGACAACAAATAATGACGAATTGGCGGAACGTATTCGATTTGTCGGGCAAAGTCGTGGAGCGGGAATGCGACCGGGATTCGGCCGAACTCACGATTTTCCGGGTTTTGGAACAAGAATGCCGCTTTGCACCGCCGCCACATGCCTGGGGCAACTGGAGATTATTCGAGACCAGGTACGACATCGCGACAAGATGATCCGGCTGCTGAGCGATCTGGTTGGGCGGATACCCGGTGTCAAACCCTTGGAAATACCGGATTATATGGGTGTGTATTCCGCCTGGATGTTCGGTATGAGTATTGATCTGGAGGCTTTCAAATGCACAACCGACGAGTTTGCCCAGCAACTTGCGGACGAGGGCATACCCGGAGTCGGTACAGGGAGATATTACCTGATGCCGCCGGCGTGTACGTTCCTCGAAGAGAACGCCCGCAAGAAGGCCTACCCATATTCAACGCCGCCGGCTTCGAGAGAATACCATTATGCAGACATTTGCCCAACCGCCACCGCGTTTCTGGAAAACTGGATACGGTGGGCCACCTTTTGCGAGAAGTACACTGAGGAACACTGTGAATTAGCAGCGAAAATTGTTCGCGAGGTCGCGGAGAGAAATCGAAAATCCTAGAGCATTAGGGTTGAGAGACCAGGCTGGCAGTATCAATGGATTAACCGCCTGATGGGGTGATGTCCACCGCGCCGTAACCGGCTGTAAATTTCAGGGAGTTTTTTTGTCGACCGTAATAATGTTACCATCATTTTTTCAGGAAGATCGGGCTTGACCAGGCTGTATGTCCGTCCATCTGCACAGCCTTAACCCAGTATGCGTGCCTGGCCGACGTGGGAGTATCGTCGCAGACCGTGAACGATGACTCCATGGGTCTCGGTTCGGGAGGCTGAATCGAGAAACGGACGGCAAGATTGACTCCGCCGGCGTTAACGCTCATCGGTTCGTCCGTAAGGCCTGTGACCGGGATATTCTTCTGAACATGCGGCGATTCGAAATCGATTGTCGCATTTCGGTCTGAAAGTTTAATGAATACCCCGCGAATATCGCCCGAAGTTCGCGACTCGATTTTCAATTCGGACGGGGCTGTTTGAGTAACGTTTTCGTCGTTTTGGCGAAAACCATAAGGTTGATATTCGCCGATTGTCGCACCGCCGATTTTGATTGTAATCGGCCAATCCGCGATTTTATTCCTGCTGCGAACCCTGACGCCCGACCACTCGATGCGAACCCAGTTATCCGCTGAATCCTCAACCAGTTTGTGCCGGTAAATAGCTTCGCAATCCCGATAAAGCTCCAGGTCGAGAAGCGGTTTAGTGCCGGCGGCCAAGGCTGTGATTTCCATCGGTTCGCCTGAAGAAATAATATCACCCATGATGGCGTTTTTGCATCGTACATCGAGAAGCATTCTTGCCCCGCTGGTAGCGTAGCAGTGTCGCGCACCAAGTGCCTGCCAGATAGTGTCCCTGTCGAGGCGTTCGCAATATATCCCCGTCATCCCGCCGAATACGTCGAACGTTACGAAATCGCGAGAAAGCGGACGCAACGGCCCGGACAACCCCACCCGCCCGCTGTGATCGTCGCTTTGACCTACAACGCCGAAGACCAAGCCGCGATCGATCGCCTCACGCATCAGCCATTCGAACGTTCCGTGATGAGAATGCACTTCTATCAGACCCGAAAATTTTTCACTCCAGAAATCAAGATTCGCGTATCGTCCGCCGACATGCGCGATGGCCATCACGTCGTTTCGCTCGCCAAACGTTTCCCACAATGCTGAAAGCGGATAGCAATCGTCGTCGTCCGACGAACCATCGTGAATTTGCCAGTGGCTGCAGCGATGAATGGGCTGATCGTCCTTGAGGTAAAGTACATTGTGATCGCCACCAGCGGGGGTCAAACCCGACCATTCGTATCCCAAAAATGCCACGAATTTCCCGGATTCGTTGAAGGCCTTCGTTTCCCGGCAGACTTCGCGCCAGAGTTCGTCGGTAACCTGAAAATCGTTTCCCTGCCAGGCGCATATGTCTATCAGTGCCTTGTCCCGCGCGAAGGCAAAATACTCCTCGACCGATCCTGTCCCTACGGTCGCTTCGGTTTGCCCGTGCATATCCGCCCAAAACATATTCACCGGTTCATTGGAAACGAGAATCGGATTCGATTGTCCTGAGAGTTTCTTCTCCTCGCAGGTCAATTCCAAACGATGTATGCCTTCCCCGTCCAAAACTATCTCGCCGACTTCCTGCACTCCCCGTGAGAGGCTGAACGATTTTTCCCACTGGCCCGTGCGGACATTCACCAATCCGGTAAATTCATCGAGCGGATTGTGCCATGCGTCGGTAACGCGAATTTTCAGACTGACCGCTTCGCCGGGCCTGCACCGGCTTGGCACAACGGCGTCGATATTCGCCGGCAGACCCGGTACAATGCGAATCGTTGGCGATTCCGCGACAGGGTAATATTCCCGCGTCCCAAAAGCATCTACGAGTATGTGAAACGTATGGGACGTTTCCGGGAAAGTCTGGATGGCCCAACCGCCTCCGCCTTCTCCGCGATCACCGATTGTGATGAATATTTCATCGCCTTTGGACAACGAACCGTCATAAACGCCGACGACGATCGCATCCTTGCACGGGCGAATCCAGTATCGTTTTTGAAAACTCACTCTCAGCGAGGCATCGCCGTCTGTCCGGGCGGTTACGTAGCCGTTATCGTAGGGTCGGTCGCATTGCAGCTGTTCGGCGTCGGCCATCGGACGCTGAATCACGATAATTCCACCGCCGTCGTCGATGCCATATTTCCCGACGGTGTATCTCAGTGTCCACGTACCGGTGGTGCTGACGGGAAAAACACCGTCCGGCTCAATCGTAGCTTTTCCTAGATGTTCAGATTTCATGATCTTCTGAAGCTGCTGTATCCGCCTATGTCCTGCGTTTTGTCCGGGTCATCTTCGAGCAGGTCTTTGTAATTGGCGGCAACCTTCTTGAAGGCCTCGGCGTGCTGGGCGATTACTTCAGGCCGGTAGTGCTTGAACCAGGGAATACCGCACACTTCCGTATTAATCCGTTCGGTAATCGGCAACGAACAGACCAGTTGGGAAATATCCACACCTTCCGGCAGATTGGCGATACGGGTCGGCTTGCCGTGGCCGTACACGTCCATCTCGGAAAACAGCACGTGAGTGTGCAACGGCTTGTTGCAGCCGGGGCCGCAAATAGTCCCCTCAGCCTCGACGGCTTCGGAGAACCGCTTGACCGACAGCCCGCCAAGGGCCTGCCCATCGTACTTCGCCCGCGAGAAATACCAGCCGCCCTTGGTAATATCCGAACCCTTTGCCGGACGGATCGGATTTATACCGGGCGTATCTTCCAGCAGGTCGCAGAAGTAGTTCATCGCCTTGTCGATCTCGGCCATCTGCTGCGGATAATGCCTCAACTGCACCAGCCCGAAAGCCGAACTGAGTTGATGCATACGATACTTGTACCCGCCGCAGGGCAGACCGATCCATTGCTTCTGCTCTTCCAGCTCGATTTCGCCATGGCGGGCATAATGGCCAAGCAGCAGCGCGCGTTCGTAAATCCGCTGATTGTTCGTGAACATGATGCCGCCCTCGCCGGCGACAAACGACTTGCCCGACATGAGCGAAAAGCCCGATGCGTCGCCGATTGTGCCGACATCCTTACCCTTGTACAGGCAGCCGTGGGCGTGCGAGCAATCCTCGAAGACCATTACACCGTGCTTCTTCGCGATGGCCATTATCGCGTCCATGTCCGCCGGCATGGCTGCGTAATGCACCACGACGATGGCCTTGGTGCGCGGCGTAATGCAGCGTTCGATGTCTGCCGGATCGACGCAGAGAGTCTCCGGGTCTATCTCGGCGAAAACCGGCGTCGCGCCCAGCGAGTAGACCGATATGATCGACGCCCAGTATGTCAGGCTCGGACAGATAACCTCGTCGCCCACGCCGATACCCATGCCGTAAAAGGCGGAGTGAATCGCAGCCGTGCCGTTATTGCAGGCCAGGGAGTACTTCATGCCGATCGCTTCGGCGTACTCCTTCTCGAATTCCTTCGTGATGTCCATTCCGGACATGTTGCCCGCCCGCAGCACTTTGAGTACGGCGTCTTCGTGTTCTTGCGTTATGATCGGCCAGGTGAACATGTCGCCAGGTTCGGAGGTAACAGTTTTCTGACCGCCCAACAGGGCCAATTTTTGTGTTTCTTGCATTTTTATCTTTCCTTTATTTCAGGTACGCGTTTTCGACTTTTTCAATGGCTGCGAGGATATCGTCGATTTCCTGTTGGCCGTAGTTTTCGTGCATGGCGATATTGAAGTGCGAATCGGTTACCGCTATCGCGTTATCGATTTTGAACTGCGGGTCTTTCGGGCCTTTGTAGTCCGAGCAGTTCCACGGGAAACCGCTGTTGACCCCGAAGACTGCCTTGTTTTTGAACCAGGGCATTTCGCAGTGGATGTGGCGATAGCTCTCGGACACCGGCATACCCTCAGCTACAAGTGCTGCGCAGAAGGTTTTCTTGTCTACGCTTACGGCCTCGGTATCGAGCTTCACTCGCAGGAACCAGTAAACGCATTCGCTGTCCGGCGTTTGCCAGCCCAGCGAAACGGCCTTGCGGGCCTTGAGGCCTTCCTTGACGGCCTCGCCGACCTTGTGGCGTCTTTCGATAATGCCGGGCAGCTTCTTCAGTTGCACGCTACCAATTGCCGCCGACAGATCGTTGAGGTTGCAGTTGATACCGGCTACCACGTTGCCGGTCGGGTTTTCGATATTGAACGGCTTGCCGCGGTCGGCGAACCGGCGTGCCTGCCAGTGCAGCTTCTCGTTCTGCGAATAGACGACCCCGCCTTGCCCACCGGTGCAGTGATGTTTCCCGCACATTGTGGAAAACGCGGCAATGTCGCCGATGGTTCCGACGAGCCGGCCTTTGTATTTTGTCCCGTGGGCCTGGGCGCAATCTTCGACCACGTAAAGATCGTGCTTGCTCGCCAGTTCCATGATCGGGTCTATGTCCACCGGCTCGCCGGCGATGTGGGCTATGACTATTGCCCGCGTCCGCTCGGTAATCAGCGGCTCGATATACTCAACCGAGGTGTTGTAGCTCCGCGGGTCGGCATCGGCGAAGATCGGCACGCAGCCGAGCATCACTACCGGCATGACGCCGCCGGGATCGGTTATCGGCGGAACGATAACTTCCGACAGCGCGTCAAGCTGCAAGCCGCCAAGGGCACAGTAAACCGCATTGGTGCCGGAGTTGACCGCGTCGGCGAAACCACCGCCCATGAAATCGACGAAATCCTTCTCGTATTGCTGCTCATGCGCTCCGCCGTAGCCGAAGGCGTTTCCAGAGGCAATCGACTCGTCGAAAACCTTCATCGCGGCGGCCTTTTCTTCCTCGCCGATAAGACTTCTTGCAGGCATTGCCTCGCTACGTACCGGCGAGCCACCATCAATCGCTAATTTCGTGTCCATAATGTTTTTCCTTTGCTGTGTTCTTTCACTGTTTTTCCCATGCGAGGGAATAGTTTATAATTTATTGTTTCGGGTTTCGGATGGCCTCCGAGGCCATGTCCGCGATGTAAACAAAACTCCACCAGCTCATTTCAACTGCTCCTCGAGAAGATTGTCGATTCTCAAATATTCGCGGGCGTAGCGCTCGCCGAATTCGCGCGATGACGCGGAATCAAAATGTATATGGTCGCCCTTATCTTTCAAATCTGCCGCGCTGACGCAAGCATATAGCGGGACGGTCTCGGATAGTTGGCGAAGCCGGTTGTTGACAATTTCAAAGAAGTCGCATCCGTCGTCGTAGTCGCAAATGAAAGCACCCAACTCACCGGCGATAAACGGTACTTCCGGTGCGGCGAGGTCTGCTCTCAAGACGGCTATCATCTCTTCGAGCCGCTGTCCGTAGGTCTCGGCGTCTTCCTGTGTGTGTGAGTCGGCTTCGCCCTGGTGCCACAGAATACCTTTCAACGTTCCGAATGAAAGAGCTTCTCTCGCAGCGGCTACGGCGTTGTTGTACAAGTCGGCGCCGGGCATCCACCGGCTCAACGGTGTGCCGCCAACGGCGCAGGGCACGAGTCCTATGATCGCGTCCGGGTCTTGCTTCAGCATTTCTACGGCAAAACTCATTGCCGGACCCACGCCGGCGATTTCCGGTTTATCCGTGTGAAGGGGCGTTTCCGCCTGTACCCATTGGCCGTCTCGAAACATGCGGATATTGGGATGTTGCAGGGACGCGACCTCGCCAGGGGCGCCACGGCCTGCCATGTTGGATTGCCCTATCAACAAAAAGATATTCATTTCCGACTTCATCACGCTGTTCTTTCTTTTTTCTATTCTTCAATCACAATAACGTCATACATTTTCAACTGCGGGATTTTTATCTTTACGCAGGTTTCGTTCCGGCTGAATTCCAGTTCGCCGTTTTCCCTCAGCCCGAAAACCTTCGCGGGTTTTTGAGGAATGTGCAGATTCAATTCGATGTCGTAAATGGGGATAAATTCATTTACGGGACGGTTATCAACCGTGTTGTTCATCAGGTGAATCATGAAGCGGCCGGGAGTTTCCTGCCTGTATATCTCGACGCTTACACTTTTCGGCAGATTCGTTTCCAGCATCGGCTGGCCGTTCAAAAGCTTAACCGCCTGCGATATCCGTTGCTCGGCGCTTATCATCCCCGTCTCGCCGAAGAACTGGCCGAGGGCTTCGGGGAAGTAAATGACTTTGCCCTTGCCGATATTTTTCATGATAACGGCGGGATAATTCGATACGCCCTTGATGGCGACATAAGACCGTTCCAGCGGCTCCATGAACATCGCCGGCGTTTCGGCGTCGGCGGCAGCCTTGACTTTCAATACGTAACTCCCCCGCTCAATCATGCCGCCGGCGTTGAAGCCAAGATGATCCTGATCGATCTTCACGTAATTTTCGCCCATCATCACGTCAAACGCACCTTCGACTTCATCAATCCCCAGCAGGTCGAACAGCCTGTCGGTAGGATTACCGCGTTCGTCATAATGGCCGGCTTCGAAGGAAACCACCAGGTTCCCGCCGTTTTCGACGAACTTGCGTATCGTCGCGGCTGCGGTTTCACTCAGACAGGCCCCGTCGCCGAGTACCAGTGTTTTGTACTTCGCGAGGTTCCCGGAATCAAGCCCCTCATCCAGAACGACATCAAACGGAATATGGCTGCGCGTCAGGGCGTGGAAGTACCCCTCGTATGAAGCCGCCAGGATTTGCTCGCACTGCTTTTTCCGCTCGCTCAAATTCGCGTTTTGCTTCTTCTCGAAAGTTACAACCAGATTTTCTTCCTTGCCGCTTTGCGTGCCCTCGTAAATATCCTCGGTACCTGAAAGCCAAAACCTGCCGGTCGCAGCCGAGAATAAAAGGGCGGTCTCCGCCACGGGCTGGGCGTCTTTGTAGTATTGTTCGTTATCTCCAAGGAAGCCGTACAGCTCTTTTACCGGGGCCTGGCTCTCGGGTTGGTGTTCAAGCGACCGCTCCAGAAACGCCAGCCAGGGATTTACGCCGACAGCGGCAGTTTGCGAAATCGCCAGTTGAACTTCTCCGGCGGGCAGGTTCAGGTAATGCCAGTTACCATTCATATAGTGGGCAAAAACGACTGCGTTGTTTCGACCCGCCCGGAGATACTTGCCCGTCATCATGGCGGCACAGATATTTTGATTTTTCCCGTAATGGAAAAACGCCTCAGCCCCATCGAAATCCTGGAACGGAGCCGTCTTCTGAATATCTCTAGCCACCCGCCACGACTGGGGCGCCCAGTTTCCCGCATTGAGAAAGATAATACCCTTCGGATTGACAGCCAGTACCGCCTTTCGAGCGTCGGCAAGAAAACTCGCCAGCGAA
Organism: Phycisphaerae bacterium; assembly: GCA_021108335.1. Lineage (GTDB taxonomy): Bacteria > Planctomycetota > Phycisphaerae > SM23-33 > SM23-33 > JAIORC01. The sequence goes on along the minus strand of JAIORC010000122.1, from coordinate 2,352 downwards.
TCCTCGCGAAAATCCAGGAAATCCTTCCACAAATCGCTTTCCCAATCTTCCTTCGGAATATCCGCACCGTACTTGTCTTTGAAAAGCTTGCGGCACGAGGCGCAATGGCAGCAATTTACGAAAACAACCGGCCCGTCCAGAAAGACTCCGTCAATCCCGGTCTGCATAGCCTGGGAGATCAGCCCAATCGCCCAATCCCGCCAGGGGCTGTTGACGCAAAAAGTCGTACCGCATCCGTAGAGCGGATTTATCTTCCCGTATACTTCCCCGTCGGCGGTTATCTGCTCCCAGTCGGGATGCTTGTCGCCGAACGCGTAATCGTACCAGTGCATGTTAAGATACGAAATCACGCTGATACCATACTTGTGGGCATAAGGCGTGTAGGAGCGAAGATAGTCAAAGTCCTCAAATCCCGGATACCTGTCATAGGAATCGGTTTTGAACGTCGTCTGATATCCCCTGCCTTCGAACCCGACCGTTCCGACAATCCACTCGCAATTGATCCGCCAGTCTTCCTTGCGGCTGCGGGCGACTTCTTCCAGGTCGAGATCCTTGATCTTGGAGAAATCCGGCGCGTAGTCAACCCGCATCATCCGCACCGGCGTGCCGTCGTTAAGTACTGGTTTTTTATCCATTGTGTTTATTCCTCAGTATTAAAATTCGAGTCCAAAAATTTTGTCTGTGTTTTTCCGTGCGGGTTTACACTCCCGCGGGAAGCACGTTTTTAAAGACGACTACATGTCGTTTGCAATTGCAATAGATGCCGCGGCCGTGAACCCAACAGTGGTGGATGAAGCCGGGCTTCGTTAAAGCAATCCGCTGGTAAGTGTCGGCTACGGCATTCCACAGACCAAGTTGGTCGGACAGTCTCACCACAAAAACTCCATCCACGCCGGCATAAAGTATATCTTCGAACCCCTCAGGAAGCGATTCGTATCGCGGCGTCTCCCGGAGTTTTTCACGCCCTTCGTCAAAAACGAACAGGGTATCGTTTGCCCGCATAAGCCACTTTCGCCGGCCCAGCGGCCCGATATTCGCAATGGTCTCGATGCCCTTCGGCGCGATGACCTTTTTCGTAACTTCCATGGTCTGCGGATCCAAAACCGTCGCATAGCAGCAATTTCGTGCCCGCGGCGCGGAGTCGCAGTCGCTCAGGCAGGAAGAACCGGCAACCAGTTGCTTTCTCCTGGGGTCGTACATGGGATTGATAATATGCAAGCTCTTGATTGCCGCATTTTTGTACGATGCCTGGCCGGTCTGCGTATCGTAGCGAATCATGGCCCCATCGAGAGTACCGTACAGGGGGCGGTACGCGCACCAGACAACTTGCCCGTCGGTAGTCATCCCCGCACCGTGCTGCCCCTGATTCGACTTGGCTACGAGGCGTGGATTGGTAGGCCATTGCGAGGGTTTCGATGGATCGTATTCAACCAGTTGCGAACCGACATAAACGGAAAAATACACCTTGCCGTTTACGTTGATCGCATTGTCAACCTGGCCGTAAATTCCCGCCACTCGCCCCATCTCGTTCCCCTTACCGCTACGGGTATCGATAGTCCAGAAATTCTGGCTGATGTACGGAGTTCCAAGGACGGTGTTCTTATCCGCCGGAACAATGGCGTGGACACCGTGATGACCCGCGATGCGTTCGGTATTTTTCGTCAATTCGACCAAACCGGTTACGGCGTCGTATCGCTTGAAGAGACCCTGCTGGGTCAGAGTCAGAATCTTTCCGCTTTTCGTCAGCGCGCATTGACCTGCAGGAACCTCAGGCTGGCTGAAGAGCTGGGTTACGTCTCCGGTTTGTGTATCCCACCGGAGAATCATCGCGTCGCCGCTGGGTATATCACCTTCGACACCGAAGGCATATTGCCCGCGTTTTCCGAACCAGTTCGCCTCCCGTTGCGGCGGGTGCGCGTGTGGAGTGGCCTTTCCGGAGATGCCGTCAACCCAGCCCATGTGCGGCAGATAGGCTTTGCCTGATTGCGTGTATTTAGATTGCCTGTACGCACTCAGACTGCATCCGCCGGCATCCAGACGCTTCCAACTGACCGTTTCTTTTTTCGGATCCCAACGAAGGGCGGAAACCCCGGGCATTGCCGTGACAAACCCATAGCTGCCGTCCCTGTTACGCCAGGGACTGTACATGAAGTTGTCCGGAGATTTTTCGTCCCGGTCATAGATGCGGACGATCTCTTCGTTTTTCGTGTCGAAAGACACCGCGGAGTTACCCAAACCCATGAAAAGTTTTTTTGTCGCAGGATCATAGGCTATACCGGAGGTAACAAACCATCCGCCGGGTATCACGTATCGCTTCCATTTGCCGGTCGATAGCGTCAATCGCACGATAAA
>JAIORC010000295.1 GCA_021108335.1 Phycisphaerae bacterium | reverse complement strand
AAAAAACAGACTGTAGGGTGGGTGGTTCTGCCGAAGGCAGGTTCACCCACGCGGCAAACCAGGCAGAGATGATGGAATTGAGAATCGTGTGAAAAACACGTGGGTGCAAGCACCCACCCTAACTGACGGTTGGGTGCCGTGGCGGGAGCGAAGCCGGGTGCCATGCTTCTGCTTGCAGAAGCATGCGGTAAAAAAAACGCATCGGGTGCCGTGGCGGGAGCGAAGCGACAGCCACGAAAGATAGATATACGACGGCGAATGGATGTTGGGTCGCCATGATGAATGGATCGGGAATGAATTTTTCATTTCCGCGCGGCAATGGTTTTTTTAGACATTAGACATTGGTCATTAGACATTCAAGGGTGTTTCTGCCAAAGGCAGATTCACCCGCACGTGGAATATCAGGATTTGAAATGATGTCGGGTTTTTGGCAATATCAATATTACCAGCACGATGGAGCAGATGATCGTGCCCAGCAGGATTCTCACCTGCGACGCGCCCATGCGGATGGCCTCCGCCCAGGCAAAGCCCGACAGCACGGCAGCGTATCGCCCCAGCCCCAACCCCGCGACAATCAGTACCACCCAATATGCCCACCGCCTGCCGCTGCCGAAACCGCTCCACGCGAACCACGTCGCCAGCCCGCCGATAATCAATCCGCCGGCGACAATCAGGGATTGAGCCTGCTGATAGGTCTGCCCGCGGGTGAACATAACCGCCGCCACGACGACGGCTGCGATTGCTACGATTCGCCCCAGGCCGCTCAGTATGGCTACTGCGCTGGGCAGGGAACTCGAGGAACTCGTCGCCGCCAGTTGCCTGGTCTGGAACAGGCCCACCGCCAGAGCAAGCATACCGCCCAGGTAGCTGGCGAAGTAGAGGAACACCCAACCCACCGGCAGCGACTGGTTTCGCGCCAGTGCGTCCAACGGGAAGAAGAACGACAGGCACGGCAGCAGCCAGCCCAGCGGTTGACCGCCCGGCAGCGCCTTGGTCAGTTCGCCCGCGATGGCTTGGTAGGCCGACCCGCCGACCAGTACCGCCAGCGTTATCAGCAGCGTCATAATCTGTCCCAGGCGGGTGCTGACAGCTACAGCCACCGCGGTCATCAGAATCACAGCCATGTAAATCAGGACGATGCCCAGCAGCAGTTGCGGGTGCAAACTGCCCGGCCCGAAGGTCTGGGTAAATGGAATGATTTCCCAACCCTTGCCGATTACGCTGATTGCGCCCATTGTCGCGGTCAGCAGCACCGCCAGCGATATCACGCCGGAGGCCATGAACGACCAGCCGAACACATAGTTTCCCATTCCAGCTACCAGAATCGCCACGACAAACGCGATGCAGCCCAGCACGATAACCGGCCAATCGTCAGGCTGGGACGCCGAGGAAAGCGTACCGTGGCGGACGGTCAGCAGGAATACCAATGTGCCAAGGTAAAACGCGAGGCTTACCGCAGTGGCTACTCCCATGAATTTGCCCAACACGAAGACCGTCCGGCTGACTGGTTTGGAGATGACCGTCAGGGCGGTTTTGTTTTCGATCTCCCTGCCGATTGCCGACGAGGCGCAAAAGGCAGCCGTCAACATGCCCATAAGCAGCAGCGAGCTAAGCCCGACGTTTTCCAGCAGTTGCTGATCCGTGGCTTCGTAGTCGCTGCCCATAGTCCAGCCGGTAAGCGGTACGCTGATAACGAGAATCGCAAAAGTGAGAAACACCATCACGCCAAAAATCGGTTGGCGAATATTTTGCACGAATGTATTCTTTGCGATAGAAATAAACTGAGTCATTTTACGTCAGACCATTCTTTCCGTAAGGCTGGGGCGTTGTCGGCGACGTCGTCGATTTGCCCAATCAGCCCGAAACATGATAACCGGATTGTAGGAATCTCCAGCCGAGAAGTAAATGCTCTGTCCGGCTGGGTTGGTGAACCATTGAGGTTTTGCGCATGAAAAATGCTAAACGTGGGAAAAATGTCGCACTTGCCGGCTTTGTCGTCCAGGTGATTATTGCCGCCGCGCTGCTGATATTGTGGCGGCTGACCGATAGCCGGGCACTCCTTGCCGGTTTGTGGATGGCCTTGGGCGGCGTGGGAATCTGGCTGATTACCGTCCTGCTGTTCTACGCCCGCCAGCTTCAGGCACACGAGGCCATCGAACTGGAGGAGATGACCGGCCAAGACGAAGACCAGGGCATATTCGAAGAGCGCGAAAGGCTGGAGCTTCGCCCGGCCTACCGGCGGGTAATTTTCCTGCAACGCTGGATCGTGCCGATGTTTACGTTGCTGCTTGCGGGCTATCTCGGGGCGATTGCGGTGCTGATGTTCAAGTTCCTCGGCAAGGCCGACGAGATTGAACTGAGCAGTACCGCCCCGGCGACGGTGTTCCTGATAATTCTCGGATTCGGGTCGTTTCTCTTCAGCCGATACTGCACAGGCATGAGCCGGCAGAGCCAATGGAGGCTGTTGCGGGCAGCGGGCAGCTTCATGCTGATGTGTGCGATATACCTCGGCCTGCTGGCGGTGGCGCTGCTTTTCTACAGCATGGACAACCTTGTTATCGAGCAAATCGCCGCCTACGTGCTGCTGGGCGTCCAGTTCGTCTTCGCCGTCGAGTTGGCGTTGAATTTCGTGCTGGATATCTATCGGCCTCGCATGCCGGGCGACGAATACACACCCAGCTACGAAAGCCGGCTGTTCTCTCTGTTGGCCGAGCCAAGCCGCGTCGGGCATTCCATCGCCGATACGGTCAACTACCAGTTCGGCTTCGAGGTGTCGTCCACGTGGTTCTACCAGCTCGTTTCGCGGGCGATTACGCCGCTGGTGGTATTCGCCGTGCTGGTGATGTTCGCGCTGAGTTCCATCGTCGTCGTTGACGAGGGCGAGCAGTATCTCGTGAAGCACTGGGGGCAACTGAACCCCAAGCCGCTGAAAGCGGGCATTCACCTGAAATACCCCTGGCCGATCGATACCGCCGAGCGATTCAAAACGGGCATGATTCACGAACTGGTACTTGGCGTCGGCGAGCAAATGGAAGTCAGCCGCACCAAAACCGGCGAGGAGTTGATTCTCTGGACGCAGGAGCACGGCTACAATGCCAAAAAGGAGCGGGACTTCCTTATCGGCGTCCCGCCGCGCGACCAGTCCAGCCGTAGCGAAAGCCATACCGGCAAAGCCCCGTCCGTCAGCATTATCAAGCTGGTCGTCCTGGTGCAATACCGCATTACCAATCCCTATCACTACATCAAAAAATATACGAATTCCCGTGAGTTGCTCAAGTGCATCGCCGAGCAGGAGATGGTGCAATATTGCGCTTCGGCGACGCTGGACACGAAGATACCCGGCCTGGAGGATCGCCCACAGGCGATTATGACGAGTGGCCGGCTGGACGCAGCCGCGACGCTGAAGAAGCGAATCCGCAGCCGCGTCGGCGACCTGGGCGTGGAGATAACATTTGTGGGAATAGTCTCGGCCCATCCGTCGTCCGAGGCGGTTCCGCAGTTTGAAAAGGTGCTCGAAGCCGAACGCCTGCAGGATCAGCAGCGTTACAAAGCCGAAGCCGAGGCTGCCGGCATTCTGGCGGAGGTTTCCGGCAACTCGCACACCGCGATGGAATTATTCCTCGCCCTGCACAAAACCGAAGTCTTTGACGAATTGAACAAGCTGCAAAAAAATCCCGCCGAATTCGCGAAATTGCTGGATGGAGTTATCCGTTATGCCAGCGGGCAGATCAAGACGCTGGAACAGGAGATTCACCGGGAAAGGTTGCTCGGCAAGAAACTTGTAACCTACGGGAAGAAAACCGCGAAAGCCAGCCGGGCGGATGAAGATTACATTGATCCGCGAATCAAATTGCAGCGGAGTTACCGGGAATTCCTGGCCCAGTTGATTACCATTCGCAACAAAGGACAGAAGTTCGATTATGCCAGGGAAATAACCGCCGCACGGGACAATGCCCTGAAACTTTTTGATCATCTGGAAGGCGAGCCGGCCAAGCGCGTCGCCGCCGCCCGGGCCGACCGCTGGAAGCGACAATTACAGGAATTTACCGCGGTGGAAGTGTATCGGCGGAAACTGCTGCCGTACACCGCCGCCCCGCGGGTTTATATGTTCGACTGCTATATGGACGTCATGGACGAAACCTTGCCCGGCATGCTCAAGTATGTGGTGGGCGTTGATAAAAATCGCCTGGAGGTTCGGGTGGATTTGGAAAGACAGCGGGACATTATGGAGTCGGGCCTCGATGCCGCCCAGGATGCAGGTAACTAGCAAGTAACGCTATTCATAAAGGATATAAAAGATGAAGAAACACATGGGAGTTATCATTTTGACGCTGCTGGCGTTGATCTTTCTGCTGATCAGCACCATTACCTACGTGGTGGACGAAACCAGGGATATCGCCGTAGTTACTACGTTCGGCGGGATATCGAAAATCGTGGAGGGCAGTAAAGCCCCGGGGCTACACTGGAAGTGGCCGTTGCCGATCCAGAAACTCACGCGGTACGATTCCCGCGACCACGTGCTGATTTCGTCTTATCGCCAATTCTCCATTGGCGAGAAGTACAACATCATGGCCTCGGCGTTCTGCACGTGGCGGATCAAGAATCCCAGGAAGTTTGTCGAGGCCGAACTGACAGCCGAGAAGGCCGACACCGCCATCAAAGGCCTTCTCAGCAGCGAAATGACAGGCGTAATCGGCAAGATCAAAATGGAAAAGCTGGTTAACACTGACCCGAAAAAGATGATCCTGCCGGAAATCGAACGGAATATCAAAGATAGGGTCGCCCCACAGGCCTTGGAGTATTACGGTATTGAATTGACCGATGTCGGCATTAAGACGCTTGGGCTGCCGCAATCCGTTTCCAAAGCGGTGATAACCGCCATGATCGAGGAACGCAGTAAAGAGATCAGCAAATACCAGACCGAGGGCAAAGCCGTCGCCGATGCGATTGTCGGACGGGCCACCGCCGCACGGAAGAAGATACTGGCCTTTACCGACCGCCAGGCCGCCGACATCCGCACGCGGGGCGAATCCGCTGCCGCCGAGGCCTACCTGCAACTCCGCGAACACCCGGAATTCAGCATGTTCCTGCGGTCAATCGAATCGCTGCGAATTAGTCTCAAGAGCCGGACCACCTTCCTGTTGGATTCCACGACGCTGCCGATTCTGAAATGGCTGCGGGAAAAACCGAATCTCAAGACGTTCCAGGAATCTCCCGTCAAACGCTCCGAAAAGAAATAAGGCGATATGAACATGGCAGACGAACCATTGAACAAATCTGAACAACCCGCCGGGTCGCCGGAAGCGATTCACATGCCGGACATCGTACCGCCCGCGCCGGAAGACCCCGCAATCCAAAGCCTCGCCGACGCACTCCGCGTGAGCTTCAGGCTGCTGACGGTACTGATGTTCATCTTTCTCGGGTTGTTCCTCTACACCGGTATCGAAAGCATTCAGCCTCACCAGAAGGGCGTTTGCAAGGTCTTCGGCAAAGTAACTGACGTCAAGTCCGAGGGTTTCGTGCTCAATTGGCCGTTCCCCGTCGGCCAAATCGAGATTGTCGATATGCAGGAACAGCGGATGACCATCGACAATTTCTGGATGCACGAAACCGCGAAGGACAAGCTGCGGGAGCTGTCTCAACGCAGCCGTGCCAACAAGGGCCTAAGCCCCGGTTTCGACGGCTATCTGCTTACCGGCGACCGGAACCTGATCCACATCAGGATGGAATGCACCTATCGCGTGCAGGACGCCCTGGCCTACGTTTCCACGGTGAAGGACCCCAAAAAACTCCTGCGAACGGTGCTTTGCCAGGCAGCCATCCAGGCGGCGGCTGTCCGCACCGCCGACGCCATGCAGATAGACCCCACCGGATTTCGCGATGACGTTTTGCGTGACGCACAGACGCAGATCGACAAGCTGATACCGCCAGGCCAGGAGAGGGGACACGGCATTTATATCACGTCCGTGCTGGTTCCCGCCGACGGAAAGACCTGGCCGCTGGCAGCCTTCACCGCCTACGAACGGGCAAACGCCGCCAAGTCCGAAAAGGAAAAACTCATCAACCAAGCTATCGGCAAGGCCAAGGAGATGGCCGGCGTAATCGGCGAGAAACACTTCATCGAACTGGTCGGCGAACCGTGGAAAGTCGGCGGGCAGGTTGAGAAAAAGGCCACCGGGGATGTTAATCTCATCGGCCAATACGCCAAAGCCTACGATAAGCTAGCCGCGGCGAAGTCCGCCGGCAAGTCAACCCCGGTAACAATAGCGGAATTGGAGAAAAGGGTGGAGCAACTCCACGATAAGATCGCGATAACCCTCACCAGCGCCACTACCGGCGGCGACGTAAGCAAGATTATCGCCGAAGCCGAAGCCGACAAAACGCGAACCATACAGAACGCCCGCAAACGTGCCCGGCAATTCACCGAACTGCACGAAAAGTATCTCCAGGCCCCGGAGCTGTTCCTGGAAAAGACGTGGGCCAACGTACTCGACGAGATTCTAAACGCCCCGACCGCGACAAAATGGATGCTGTCGCCGGGCGATAAGGGCATGGTAATCCACCTGAACCGCGACCCGAAAACCGTCCAGGAAATCCGCAATTATCTCCGGCGTAAGGCCAAAGAGGAAACGGGGGGCAAATGACCGCACAAGGCGACAGTGTAGTTTGCACCATGGGCCTGACGAAGATTTTCCGCGATTTCTGGATGCGGGAAAAGGTTACCGCCGTTTCGGCTTTGGACATGGACATACGCAGCCGGGAGGTTTTCGGGCTGCTCGGGCCTAACGGGTCGGGCAAAAGCACCACCCTCAAGATGATTCTCGGGCTGCTGTTTCCCACGAAGGGCAGCATTACGATTTTCGGCAAGCACCCCTCCAACGTTCGCGTCAAATCGCGAATCGGGTTTCTGCCGGAAGAGTCGAACCTGTATCCGTTTCTCGATGCCCGCGAGACGCTGGATTTTTACGGCAGGCTGTTTCACCAGCCGCGCCGGCAGCGGGCACGCCGCATCGACATGCTGCTGGAAATGGTCGGGCTGCAAAGCGTAGCCTACCGGCGCGTGGGCGAATATTCCAAGGGCATGCAACGGCGAATCGGACTGGCACAGGCGCTGATTAACGATCCGGATCTGCTGATTCTCGACGAGCCGACGTCCGGGCTGGACCCGCTGGGCACACGGCAGTTCAAAGACCTCATTCGCACCCTTGCCGAGCGCGGCAAGACGGTGATACTTTCCAGCCATCTGCTTGCCGACGTTGAAGACGTCTGCGACCGCGTCTGCATACTCTACGGCGGCAAAAAACGGGCTGCCGGCGAGGTCGGCGAACTGCTGGCCAAGAAAGACCTTACGCAAATTACCACTGATTCGCTGGACGAGGCGACGATGGAAAAAATTCGCGCGGTGCTCGCCGGGGCCGACAAACAACTGGTGGACGTCAGCCATCCGCACGACAAGCTGGAATCCCTGTTCCTCCGCATCGTCGAGGAGGCCCGCCGGCAGCGGCTGACCACCGGCGGAGCGGTCTCCGGCGGCAAGGTTGCCGAATTTCTTACCCGTGAGGAGTCCGCCGAGGGCAGAAACATTATAGAATCTCTTGTAGCCGAGGCCCTGCCCGAACCGGCCGAGGAACCCCAAGCCGTCGAAGCGCAGCCAGCCGAGCCGGCGGTGGACGACGAAATGCTCGGAGAACTGGTAACCGGCAAGGCTGTCGAACCAGGCACGGCTGAGGAACCGCCGGATATTCCCATATCACGCCAGCCGCGAGAAATCGACCGCGGCATCATCGAAGGCCTGCTGGGCGACGAAGATGAAAAATCCTCCGAAGAAGGCGGCGAGAAATGAACAGCATCTGGGCCGTCGCGAGACACACCCTCTCCCAATGCCTACGCATGAAAATCGCGGTGGCGTTCCTTCTGCTGCTGGCAGCGGGGCTGGCGATATTGCCGCTGGTGATGACGGGCGACGGAACGCTGGCTGGCAAAATCCGCACCGCCCTCAGCTATGGCGTGGGCATTACCGGCGTGCTGCTGTCGATTCTTACCGTGCTGGTTACGGTGGCGGTGGTTTCCGGCGACATCCAGCAGAAGCACATTCAACTGCTGGCCGTCAAGCCGCTGGCCCGATGGCAATACCTCCTGGGCAGATGGCTGGGCGTGGTACTGCTCAACGCAGCCCTGCTCGGCGTCGCAGCCGTTACGATCTATCTCATCGCCCAACACCTTCGCGGAAGCGACCCCGCCAGCGCCGTCGATCATCGCACCATCGAAACGGAAATATTCACCGCGCGGGCGGAGGTCAAACCCCAGCCGCCCAATATAGGCAAGCTCGTGCGGAAGCGTATCGAAAAACTCAAAGTCGACGGCCGATTCGACGATGCCCTTCAAACCTACGCCGGCGAAGTAGACCGCAAGGGCAAAACGCCCCAAGAGCGACTTTACGCCGAACTGCTCAAACAGGAACTCAGCAGGATCGAAACCGCCGGGCCTATGGGCGCGATCGGTTGGAGGTTCAAGGATCTCGACCTGGCCGGCCGGGAAACAAAGGCGTACGGCACCGTGAAAATCTCGCGGGCGGATGTGGGCCAATTTCGCATTTCCGTTCCAACGCCGCTGGCGGGCAAACTGGTTTATCGCGGGCCGGTGAGGATCGATGATATCAGCGGGCAGGTTATCAGTCTCGGGCGGGACTGGTTCGACGTGCGGTTTGGGCCCGATGTGGCAAAGCGCCAACACCTGCTGGACCTCCGTAAGGGTAGTACCGTCGAAGTTACCGTCGAGCCGACAATCCAGTTTCGCTACAAGGCCCAGCCGACCGTCAAACTTCCGGCAGGCAAAAAACAGTTGCACCGCGTACTGTATTTCGGCCCACCGATGGGCAAACCGATCTATATCGTAGCAGGGTCCGGGCCTACCGGAACGCCGACGACCATGACCGTGCCCGCTGCCGGAGCGGTAGTCGACGGTAAATTGCAGGTTGTATACCGGAACATTCCCGCCCCGCCGACCGGGCCTTCCAGCATGGTATTCATGCCCCCCAGCGTGCGGATTTCTTCGGCGGACGTATCGGTGCTATATCGCGTTGGCGGGTTCGAGGCGAACTACATCCGCTCGGTCTTGCTGGTATTCTGCCAGTTGGTGTTCCTGGCGGCATTGGGCGTATTTTTCGGCAGTTTTCTGTCGTTTCCCGTGGCGACGATGGCCTGCATGGTACTGCTTGGCGGCGGGCTGATTTTTAACTGGCTGTCGGAAGCCGTCGGCTGGTACGGCCAAGGCGGCGAGTTTGATTTCAGTGGATTTGTCGGCAATATCGTTTTGACGATAATAAAAGTTCTCATGCCAAACCTTTCGGAGACTTCGCCGGCGGATAAATTGGTGGATGGAATTTACATTTCGTGGGCGTCAATCGGCTGGGCCTCGGCTTGGGCGGTGGGCGCCAGGGCAACATTGTACCTCGGTCTGGGATGCTGGATTTTCCACAAGCGGGAGCTGGCCCACGTGCAGGTTTAAGGAATCGAGATAATGGGACGTTCGCGAATCATACAAATTGCATGCCTGCTGCTGGCAGCGGGGTTGCTGACGACGGCGGGGCTGTTGCAGAAGCCTATCCTGCAGGAAAGCGAGAAAAGCGATTTCCTCAGCCGGCAGAATCTCGCAGCCATGGAGCGCAGCCCGCAACTTGCCGTGCTGACCTCCGTGCCAGGCGGACTGCGTGTTCTGGCGGTTAATTATCTCTGGATTCGCTCGCAGACGCTCCACCAGGAGGGCAGGCATTTCGACGCATACCAGTTGGCGGAGTTGATCTGCCAATTGCAGCCTTACCAGCCGGGTGTCTGGGCATTCCAGGCCTGGAACATGGCTTGGAATATCTCCGTAACCACCCAAACCCGGGAAGAGCGATGGCGGTGGGTCTACAACGGCGTAAAACTGCTCCGCGACCGGGCCATCGTGCAGAATCCGCGTAGCATGTTGCTGTACAAAGAGTTATCGTGGATTTTCTTCTCCAAAATGGGCGGCTACATGGACGACATGCACTGGTCGTACAAGCAGCGGTGGGCCGGCATGATGCAAAGTCTGCTCGGCTCGCCGCCTAGTGGCGACGACCTGAAACAAACCCTTGCCCAGGAAACCGATCTGGCGATAGAGGCCTTCGGGGCTATTGCGAACGCTCCGCTGGACACCGACCCCGTTCGATGGGCCAGGGAGCGAATCCAGCAGGACAAGCGGCAGGAACTACTGGCAGACCCTGTCGTCAGTGCATATGCCGAAAAACTCAAAGCCTTCGGCGTGGACATCGATGAATCGCTACTCGGTGCGTACAACCGCTTTTCGCTCGATGATTCCGTTCAGGCTGTCCGAATTATCCCGCCGCAGCTTAAGTCGCAGCGGGAAAAGGAATTGTCCGCACTGATAAACGACAACGCCGCCGCGGCGAAGCAGGCCCGCGAGAAAATGCTCGCCTTCGTCCGGGCACAGATTCTCTGGAACGAATACCACCTGGATCCCCAATTCATGTGGGAATTGATGAAGCGATACAAGGTGCCGCTGGATTGGCGGCACACCATGTCGCATGGCCTGTATTGGGCAGCCTACGGCCTTAAGGTATGCGACCCGTCCGAGACGGACTTCCTCAAACTTAATCACCGCCGGAATGTTCTGAACTCCCTCAAAAATCTCACTTCGATGGGACTGGTGAATATCCTCTGGCGGCCTGACAATCCCGATTACCCGAACTACTACGAATCCGCCGACCTGCGATACATCGAGCCGACGCACCAACAGCATATCGAATACGCCAAGGCCGACGCCAAACTGAAAGGCAAAACCTTCGACAAAAACACCCTCGCCTCCGGGCATGTTAATTACCTCATCAAGGCGATGGACCTGTTGGTCGCCGACGGGCGGATCGGCGGAATCAAGCCGAAGGTCGGTACGGCCCAGTATTACTACGACTATATCAAACGGGAGTACAAGCGTACCGGCAAGATGTGGGACTCCGAGTCCGTCGAGGATTTCGTGGTAGCTGAAATGGCTGCCGAAGGGAGCGTCCCGCGGTATGAAATCACCCTTGTCATGCTGAAATTCACTCTTAAACGGGCGTTGGTCGCACGCGGGCTTACGAACGACGAAAAGGAATTCCAAAATCGCTGGCGATTTGCCCGGAGGCTATTCAACGCGTACCAGAAAGGGGCTGCGGATCGCATGAAAATTCCCGGCGGGTTTAACAACGTCGCCGGCAATGTTTTGACGGTGCTGCTAGGCCGACCGCGAACACTGGGCCTGACGATTTCCGTTGCCGACCGCAGCGATATCTACCTGGCATTGGCGGATAAGCCGCAGATTCAGGTCATCGCCTATCACCAACTGGAAGGCTTTTTGCGGAGGCTGTGCAAGGCCGGGGGCATCGATTTCGCCAAGGCCTTCCCTGCCCCGCCGGGGCTGGAGGGATATCGAAGGAAATTGCGCCAAGTCATGCCCGCAGCCAACCCCGGCCGGGACAAAACGAAATAATTACCTTCGATTCGCAGTTTCCATCAGCTTCCATCCAAGCAACGTCTGCGTGATAATGAGCTTGTTCCGAATGATTCTGATGGTGCCTTTGCCATCTGGATACCACATGTCATCGCCGATGGTTTTTTTGATGGCGTCGATCAAGTCCTTTTGTCGCTTTGCCTTCAGTTCCACCAGGGAAAGTTCCTTAGTATCTTTCTTTTCCTCATCAGGGTCGGCAAAGAGCGGTTCGCTTTCCCCGCCGCTGTCATCCGGTTTTTTCATAACTTCTTCCGGCTTTACTCGCGGGCCTTTGAACTGTGGGATTATCTGGAGGATATCGGCGATATCCGTTACGCGGGTGCGTGTTGTTTTGTCGAGGGCTTCCCCGGTGGAGATCAGTACAATACCGCTGTCGACTATCCAGTAGACGCTGCCGTGCTTGTCCTTGTTCCCGTTAAGGCCTCGCATCATAATATCCAGTACTGTTGCAATGGAAACGTCCCTGACGCGGAGAGAAACCGGCGTTTTTCGGGTAACGTCCTGGAGCTTCAACGCACCCCAGTTCACGTAGAAATTGAGCTTCGTTACTTCCCGGAAGTATTCGATAACATCTTCCAGCGGGGTTTTGTCAAATGTGATCTCTCGCGAGCGAACCCGGCGTTTTTGTGTCAGTTTGCCCCGGGCGGCAGTGGTGCGGTTGCGTTTGAGAACGTTGGCTTGCGTGCTCACCCAGAGAATGTCCTTGTCTACATACCAGCCGAGCGGCTTGCCTTTTTTCATAACCTGGAAGAGCATCAATTCAAGGATATCCACCAGTTTTGTCTTCTTGCCGCGCAGCGTAACTTTCGTCGAGGGAGTTACGCCGGTTGCCTCCAGGCTGTTCCAGTCGACGCGAATCGGTACGCCGCCGAGCAGTTGCAACTGCTTGAAGGATTCCGCCAGCGTCCCCGATAGTTTATATTCGGGCACAATTTTCTGAACCGCTTTGTGGATGTACGATTTATTATCAGCCCCGGCCGAATTGCACAGAAAAAAACTCCCCACTACCAACGTTATCACGATTGCCAAATTGCGTTGCCTGCTCATTTTCGCACTCCTTTCATGAGGGTCGCCACCAGCCACAGGCTACACCCCCCTTTGGGGCAAGCCTGTGCCACCAACCAAAGAGACACTCCAACACTCTATGGGTTAGGCGTTGTCTGAAAAGTATCTTTGGAAGCGAAAATTTCCTTTTTTGCTTCTGGCAATTTATGCGTCAGGATGATTGTCGTCGTCTTTATCGATGATGATTTTGTAGGTTTTGATTCTCTGGCGGAGTTTGTCCTGCTTGGGATCGATTTCGAAGCTTTTTTCCCATGCCTGGACAGCCTCGACGAGAATCTCCCGCTTTTTGGTAGCCCGGTAGATTTCCAGTTTGACATCGCCCATCAGCGTCCATGCCTCGACGTCGCGCGGCGCAAGTTTTATAGCCTGGTTCAATGCGGTAACCGCCCGTCCGGCGCTGCCGGCTTCCAGGGACGCGTTGGCGAGATTCAGCCATGCCGACGCCTGGTTCGGCAACAGCTTGGCTGCCTCGGCGTAAACGAGCATCGCCTTTTGAGGTTCCTCCAGATCGATCAACACCGCCCCGAGATGCGTGTGGGCCTCGGCAAGATTGGGCTGCCGGCGAATGACTTCCTCCCACTGCCGCCGGGACTTTTTCAACTTGCCCTGCGTTTCGTACAGCATAGCCAGGTTCGCCCGGGCCTCGATGAATTTCGGGAACCGCTCCAGCAATTCCAGGTAGACCTTTTCCGCATCGCGAAAATCGCCCTCGCGAGACAATGCCGAGGCAAGATTGTACCGGACATCCTTGTCGTCGGGCGTTAATTTGATGAGCTTGCGGTAAACGGGAATCGCCTGCTTGTGCTTCTTCGCCGCCAGCAACGCCATAGCCAAGCCACCCAACGCATCGACATCGTTTGGCCCGAGCGAAACAGCCTGGCGGAAACATTCCACAGCTCTGTCATTTTTGCGCTCGGTCAGCGCGGCATCGCCGGCTTCCATCGCCGCCTTCACCGTCTTGAAGGTTGACGGCTTGGCCGGGGCAGACTTGGTCTCAGCCGGTTTGGTTTCGGCGACGGCTGCGGGCTTCTTCGCCGCAGGCTTGGGCAACTTCGCCGGTTCGACCGGCTTGGGTTTGGTCTCAATCGGCTTTGGTGCGACGGCAACTGGTTTGGGTTTGGTATCGGCAGGCTTGGCTGGCGTAACAGCGACCGGTTTGGGTTTTGCTTTGACTTCAGCAGGCTTTGCGGGTTTGGCCGTTTTGGTTGCTGGCAGCTTTGTTTCAGTCTCCGCCGGTTTGACTTTCGATATGATGGGTTTTGTCTTTTTGGGTTTGGCCGGGGCTGGTTTTTCTTCCGGCGTATCATCCGAAAAAATTTCCCACATGCTTTCCGCGACAGGTTTTGCCGAACCACCAGCCGGCTTGGACGCCGCCGGGGAATCCGAAGATTGCGGGGTTTTTGCTATTTGAATCCCGGAGAATTCTTCTTTGGGCTGGACGGGTTGTTCGGCGAGCGGGGCGACCGGCTGAAATACCGTCAAGTGCAGCATCAACAGGATTACGCCGGCAATAACCATACCGGCAAGGGCGGAGAATACGGATCGATAATTTACCATGGGATTGATTCTACATCGCCGGCTATGCTTTTTTCCAGCGTCAATCCAAGGGGAACCTTAAAAAATCCGCCGGGCGGGCTTGCCATTGGCCCGGAGTTGCATATCATCGTGGAATGGCTTGCTAGCCATCCTTTGGGACAAAACGCATTTTGCATACTATGGAGCGGCTGTATGAGCGAAAAAAAGGTTTATCTCGGCATTGATATCGGCGCGGGGCTTGGGGCGAAACTCGGCCTGTTCCCAAAGGTTCATTCGGCGGTTGCGGAGAGTCTGCTGCCGGTGGATCAATACGGCGGCACTTTCGGCGGCTTTACCGATTCGCTGATCGAAGCCACCGAGAAGCTCCTTTCCGAGAACAGCCTTACTATGCAGGATGTCCGCTCAATCGGCATTGCCTGTCCGGGCATTCTCGGGTCAGACGGCTCGTTCCAATTGGTGCAGAACCTCTCCGATTTCACCGGCCATAATCTCAAGGCCGCCCTCCGCGAGCGGTTGAACCTGCCGGTCGATATCGAAAACGACGCCAACGCCGGCGCGCTGGCCGAGTGGAGCGTACTGCGTGTCGAGACGCTTTATTGGGTATTCGGCGGCGGCTGGGGCGGCGCGTGGGTTTCCAGAGACGGCCGCGTGCAGTTCCCCTCCCACGACTGGGACGGCAACGACGCCAGCCTGCACTATACGAACGAACCCGGCTACGCCATACCGCTGGACAAAATAATGCTCACCACCCTTTTTCAGGAGGTCAACGCCTCCTTCGAACGGTTCATGCAGAATCTGCGCGAAGAATTCGCCGGCAACCCCGCCGCCGCGCTGGGCCCGAGCGCCAGCCCCGATTCGCTACGAGCCGAGACGCTGCTTTCCGGGCCGGGCCGGTGTCGCATTTTCCGGGCAATCGTCGGCGACGACGACTTTTACGAGCGGTTCCTCGATATTCACGAGACCAGGGGGATGAACGACCCCGCCATAGCCGGCCAGCATATCAGCAAGCTTTCCTCGATGCGCGTGGAGGCAGCCGTCAAGTCCGACCGGCTTTACGGGAAGATTCTCGCCCAGGCAACGCGGATTATGATAAAGGCTGCCTATCGCGACGGCATGGCCGAGGGCATCCCGATCTGCCTCGGCGGCAAGCCCAGCTACGCCCTGCCGTACTTCGGGCCGTCCGCCCAACGAGCAATGGGCAAACTGGGACTGATGAACTACCTCCGGCCGTCGGTTATCGACGAACGAGGCTGCAACGCAAACCTCGTAGGAGCAGCAGTACTAGCGGAAAAAGCATGGAAGAAAAGTAAATAAAAACCGTCCGCAATAATACCAATTGGGTGGCATGGCGACACCGCAGGGGTCGCCATGATGAATCGCGAGAAATCGCACGGAAAGGGATACAACATGGCCGAGAAGCGGAAACTGAAATGGAAAAGATGGCTGGTGATACTCCTGCTGATCGGCGGCTTAACGTATCTGTATTTCCCGACGGGGCCGGTGAAGATCATAATTTCAAAAGAGACGACCTTTATAGATGGGCCGGTCAACCCCGACGGCACAATAAACTACGTCGAGGCCATCAACAAGCAGTTCGCCAAGGGCATTACCCCCGAAAACAACGCCGTCCCGCTTCTGCTGAAAGCATTTGGCGTTTCGATTTTACACGATTCCACCAGGGACGAGATACTTCGTCGTCTCGAACTGACGGCTGCGGATATTGACAGCGATCATCACTTTATTCCGTGGGATGAACGTGAAAAAACTGGCAAGCCGGCGGAGTTGCAAGCTGCTGCCGCCAACCGGACCAAACTCAAAATAAGTAACAACGACAAAAAGGTAAGCCTTGAAGATGTGCAGCGGATGCTTCGTAACGGCCGGATTCACCCGGAACTGCAAGGCTGGCTAGCCACCAACGCCGAAGCCCTGCGACTGGTGGAAAAAGCAACGACCCGCCCGCTACACTACATGCCGTCTGTTTCGAACTCGAACCCGCCACAGGTAATCGACGTGTCACTTTCAGGGATGGATTGTTGCAGAGATGCTGCCGATGCAATGGTTACCCGCGCGATGCTGAAACTCCACAAAGGCAACATGGATGGCGCATGGCAAGACATCCTCACCATACACCGGCTTGCCCGGTTAGTGCAGCAGGGGCCTTTTCTAATCCGGCAACTTGTTGCCATTAGAATTGAGAACCTAGCGGCAGAGAACGGTATAACGCTGGCAACCAGTGGACAGCTTACGCCACAAAAAACCAAGTCAATATTACAAGATATCGTTACGCTTCAGCCAGTAGGGAATGTCGTCAATTCAGTGGACCGTGGCGAACGGTTCATGACACTTGATGCTGTTATGATATTGTCACGCGGGCAGGACGGCGGAGACGCTGGCTCGGAAGGAAATTCACATAAAGTTCCAAATCTCAACTGGAACGAGATGCTTCGAGAGGTAAACAGGTGGCGAGACCGGATTGTCAAGCCGTTGCGTCTGCCGAGATTCCAAGGCAGGGCCGAAGCACAAAAAGCATTAGATACGGATATCGATGAGTTTCTGTCCAACGTAAAGCCCAAGTGGGGGCCCACGAAAATGTTTCTCTTGAGTTTGGGTGGAAGGCTTTGCCAAAAAGCCCGCACCCGAGTAGCTACA
>JAIORC010000390.1 GCA_021108335.1 Phycisphaerae bacterium | reverse complement strand
TGGCGAATAAATTCAGCTTCGCCAACCCGCACAAGGAATCCGACGTGATGGCCCTCCGCCAGCAATACATTGCCGTTACCCCACTACGAACCAGCATGACCAGCCACGAACAACTCCCCGACCTGAAAAAAGCGTTCGAATAACGACTGATATCGCCGGCGGTTTTACCTGGCGTATTTTATGGGGTCGGTGGCGTTTGCGGTGGCGAAGCCGGCCAGTCGCAACTTGCATGCGTCGCAGTGGCCGCAGGATGTTCCGTCGGCGGCGGGGTCGTAGCAGCTATGCGTCAGGCTGTAATCCACGCCCAAGGCCAGGCCGGCGGTGATAATTTCCGCCTTTGTCATTGAAATCAGCGGGGCGCGGATGGCGTAGGTTCCGGTTTTCTCGACCGCAGTCGCGGTTGCGAGATTGGCCATCCGCTCGAAGGCCTCGATAAACTCGGGCCGGCAATCGGGATATCCGCTGTAATCGACGGCGTTGACGCCGATGAATATGTCGAATGCCCCGATCACCTCAGCGTATCCCAAAGCCAGCGAAAGAAAAATCGTGTTTCGCCCGGGAACGTAGGTTACGGGGATGCTCTCCGAGCCGCCGCCGTGAGATATCCGGTCTTTCGGCACGGCGATCTGGTCGGTCAGCGCGCTGTGGCCGAACCCGCCGGCTGAGCTTAGGTCTATTCTGACCACGCGGTGATCGACCACTCCGCCGGTAGCGGCGACTGCCCCGGCGGCGGTCAATTCGAAGCGATGACGCTGGCCGTAATCGAAGCTGATCGCGTGGCAGGCGTATCCGTCCGCCGTCGCCATCGCCAACGTCGTCGCCGAGTCCAGCCCGCCGGAAAGCAACACCACCGCCTTCTTGTCCTGCGATTGTTCCATGGCTATACAGTACAAAACTTTTACTTTTTACGCAATTAGGGTAATATGGATCGCCGATAAAATAGAGGATACATAAAACATGGCTGATATGAATTTGCTGGAAACATTTGAAAACCCGCACCCCAACCGCGATTACGTCATTCAACACGTCGCGCCGGAGTTTACCTCTGTCTGCCCGAAGACCGGCCAGCCCGATTTCGGGACGATCGAGATTGAATACGTCGCCGACAAGCTCTGCGTCGAGTTGAAAAGCCTGAAGTTCTATCTCCAGGCGTTTCGCAACGAGGGGGCCTTTTACGAAGACCTGGTCAATCGCATTCTAGACGATCTCGTGAAGGTATTGTCGCCTCGGCAGATGACGGTCGTGGGCGAATTCACGCCGCGCGGCGGCATGCATTCGACTATCACCGCCGATTACGCCGCATCGTGATCTGTATTACAGGAGAATAATGGAGCAGAAATTAAGATCCATCATGGTGCTGGTGGGAATGGTCGGAATTATCGCGCTTGTTGCCGCGGGAATCTGGATGCAGCACAGCGACAATCCGCCCATGCTGATGCGCACCTCCCATCGCTCGAAGATCATGAGCACGCCGCAGTTTAATATCACCGTCGTGGTCAGCCCGGCACAGGCTGTCTGGATGGAGGATATGTTCGACAACGCCGAAGCCGCCGCCCGTACCGTCGAAACCACCATGAACATCCACAAACCCGGCACGCCGCTCTACGAGTTCAACCACGCCCCAGCCGGCGTGCTCGTGCCCCTGCCGCCGGAAACCGTCAAAGTCCTGACCGACTCGGCAATAGTCTGGGAGCAGTCGGACAAAGCCTTCGACGTAACCGCCTGTCCGCTGTTTCGCCTGTGGAAAAACGCCTGCGAAACCAAGCGCATGCCGACCAAAGCTCAATTGCTCGCCGCGAGGAACGAATCCTGCTGGGACAATATTGAAATTCACGACACCGGGGCGATCAAGACGCTGGACACAGCCGGGGTGGATATGGGGGGCATCGCCAAGGGCTACGCCATAGACCGGGCCGCCGAATCGCTGATTGCCGCAGGGGCGATTGGCGGCGTTGTCGATATCGGCGGCGACGTGCGATGTTTCGGCAGAAAACCCAGCAATACTCCCTGGGTGGTGGGGATATGCAATCCTTTCGTTGCGGCTGACCGGCGAACCGGCAAGCCCGACGACCAGTTTGCCACGCTGGGCATTCGCGACGGAGCCGTCTGCACCAGCGGCAACTACGAACGCTACTGCGAAATCGACGGCAAAAAGTACAGCCATATCATTAACCCATACACCGCCATGCCGACAGAACTTTACCCCTCGGTAACGGTCGTCGCCCCCGACGCCGAAACCGCCGACGCCTGGGCCACCGCCATCAGCGTGCTGGGCCCGGATA
Organism: Phycisphaerae bacterium; assembly: GCA_021108335.1. Lineage (GTDB taxonomy): Bacteria > Planctomycetota > Phycisphaerae > SM23-33 > SM23-33 > JAIORC01. The sequence goes on along the minus strand of JAIORC010000390.1, from coordinate 14,658 downwards.
TCCTGCCGCGGCTGGTTGGAACGAAAATCGAAGCGATGGTAATTATCGGCACCGCCGAAAACTATTCGTGGAAAATGACCCCCGGCTTCAAAAAGCTCCTGATCCGACATCCAAAACTTAAAAACGGGAAAAACGGGAACCGGTAAAACGGGAACCAGGAACCGGGAAAAACAGAAACCGGTATGTAGGGTGGGTGCTTGCACCCACGCGGAAACGTTTCCCCAATGCGTGTCGGAATGCGTATAATACCCGCATGGCTAAGGAATCTGACAAGGCGACGGCGATGTGGGTATTGCGGCGGCTTCGCGATGCCGGGCACGAAGCGTTTTTCGCCGGCGGCTGCGTGCGGGACATGCTGCTGGGCACACAGCCGGCAGATTACGACATCGCCACCGACGCCACGCCCGATCAGGTCGCCGCGATATTCCGCCGCGTGATAATGGTCGGAGCGAAATTCGGCGTAGCCATCGTCATGCGGCAGCGCCGGCAGGTGGAAGTGGCGACGTTCCGCAGCGACCTGTCCTACAGCGACGGGCGACGGCCTGACGGAGTGCGATTCTCCTCGCCGAGGCAAGACGCACTCCGCCGCGACTTCACCATCAACGGCATGTTCTACGACCCCGTCGCCGAAAAGGTTATCGACTACGTCGGCGGGCAGGACGACCTGGCTGCGGGCGTAATCCGCACAATCGGCCAGCCGCGGAAGCGATTCGCCGAAGACTATCTGCGGCTGATCCGGGCGGTGCGATTCGCCACGCGACTGGACTTCCACGTAGACAAAGACACCGAAGCCGCCATCCGCCGGTACGCGAAAAAAATCACCGTCATCAGCGGCGAAAGAATTTACGACGAACTAGCCAAGATGCTGGCTGCGCCATCCGCAGCCGTGGCCCTGCAAAAGCTCCACGACAGCGGCCTTGCGCGAGAAATACTGCCGGAACTATTCCAGAGCGACAAAACCTGGCCGGCAGCGGTCGAACAAGTCGCCGCCGTCGCCGCCAAGGGCGACGCCGTGCTGGCGATGGGGGCATTGCTGATGAATCTGCCGAAAACGGCGATCAGCAGAATCGTCCGCCGATGGGGCGCGTCAAATGAATTCAAAGACACCCTGGGCTACCTGAGCGTAAATCGCGACGGCTGGCGGGATGCTGTCGAAATTCCCCTCTGCCAATTCAAGCGGCTGATGGCCAATTCAGATTGGCAGCGGCTTCGCAGGTTGTGGACTGTCCGCGAGCGGATCGAAACCGGCAGCTGTGCGCTGTCCCGCCGGATCGCCAGGCGGGCCGGGCAAATCGCTCCGGTACAAATAGCGCCCCAGCCGTTCGTTACGGGCAATGATCTCAAGGCTATGGGGCTCAAGGAGGGCAGGGACATAGGGCGCATCCTGCGAAAACTCTACGACGCCCAACTCAACGAAGAACTAAAAAGCCGCAAAAAAGCCCTCGCCGCCGCGGCGATGCTGGTCAATTCCCACAACCGGGATTAGCCGGGATTATTGGGGATTGCATTAGTCGTCAAGGCGGTTATACTGCCCGCTTACGAAAATAAATACCATAGCACAGGAGTTTTTCATATGTCTTTTGAACCCGATTATCGTCATATCGTTGACGTTGCGATGAACAAAAAGCCCGCCCGGTTTCCCCTTTACGAGCATATAGTTTCCACGGAGATCATGGCTAAGGTGCTGGACGTCGATATGACCATGCCGGATTCCGGCAAAGAGTCCGATGCGGATTATCGCGAATTTTACTCGAACTATTGTCGTTTCTGGAAAGAGACGACATACGACACCGTCAGCTTCGAGTGTTGCTTCGGTCACGCTCTGCCGGACTCGGGTGCGTTGTGTGGCGGCCGCCCTGGGCCTATCCAGAATCGCGGGGATTTCGAGAAGTATCCGTTTGATGGAATTGCCGATACGTACTGGCAGTATTACACGCCGCACCTGGACGCGTTGGCGGCGGTGATGCCCGAAGGCATGAAGGCCATCGGCGGCTGCGGCAACGGCGTTTTCGAGATCATTCAAGACCTCGTCGGCTTTGAGTATCTGTGCCTGATGCAGGCGGACGACCCGGAACTCGTTGCCGATTTATTCGTCAAAATCGGCGATATCATGACGGGCGTCTGGTCGCAAATGCTCGAACGATATGGCGACGTGTTCTGCGTTTGTCGCATGGGCGACGACCTGGGCTATAAGACCGCCACGATGCTCTCGCCGCCGACCATCATCGAGCATATCGTTCCGCAATATCGTCGGATCATCAAATTGGTTCACGACGCCGGCAAACCTTTCCTGCTGCACAGTTGCGGAAACATCTTCGCCGTCATGGACGAAATTATCGATGCCGGCATCGACGCCAAGCATTCCAACGAAGACTTGATCGCCCCCTATAGCGAATGGATCGACCGATACTCCGATCGCATCGGACTCTTCGGCGGAATCGACGTCGGCCTGATCTGCCAGGAAGAACCGCAAGCGATCTTCGATTACGTCGTCGAACATGGAACCGAATATCGCAAACGAGCCAACGGCTATGCGTTGGGGTCGGGCAATTCCATTCCCGATTACGTGCCCGTCGAGAAATATCTCGCGATGGTCGACGCGGTAAAAGAAATTCGCCGCCGGGAAGCCCAAGGCTGATCAATCCGCGTATAAGAAAAGCCCGCCGGATATCAGAACCCAACGGGCTTTTCTTATTCTTGTTGTTGGGTGGCATGGCTTGCTTGCAAGCCATGTGTTTTTCGTACGCATTGGGGCTTTCGCGTGGGTGCAAGCACCCACCCTACGCGCGGTGGCCTTCCCAGGCCACCGCGACACAGGTTGCAAACCACCTTGAGGCAAGCCTGTGTCACGTATATGTAAAAATAAGAAAAGCCCGCCGGGTATCAGAACCCGACGGGCTTTTTTATTCACATTACTCTAATCGTGGCTGTCGCTTCGCTCCCGCCACGGCACCCAACCCGTTCTCGGGCTGACTGCTTAGAGGCTCATCAGTTTTTCGGCGAGGTCGGCGGTGCGGCAGCTATAGCCCCACTCGTTGTCGTACCACATGGTAACCTTCACCAAATTGCCGCCGATGACCTTGGTGTTGCCTGCGTCGAAGACCGAGCTATGGCTGTTGCCAATGACGTCGCTGGAGACGATCGGGTCGGTGCAGTACTCGATGATGCCCTTGAAGACGCCTTCGGCAGCAGCTTTGACGGCGGCGTTTACTTCTTCGGCGTTCGTGTCTTTTTCGAGTTCGACGGTCAGGTCGGTAATCGAGCCTGTGGGAACCGGCACGCGGAGGGCATAGCCGTCCAGCTTACCGTTGAGTTCCGGCAGAACTTTGCCCACAGCCGCCGCTGCTCCGGTGGTGGTGGGGATGATGTTGATCGCGCCGGCCCGGCTGCGATGCTTGTCGGTGTGGACCTGGTCGAGGATGTTCTGGTCGTTGGTGTAGCCGTGACAGGTGGTCATCAGACCTTTGACGATGCCAAACTTTTCGTGGAGTACCTGGGCTACCGGGGCCAGGCTGTTTGTGGTGCAGGACGCGTTGGATACGCAATGCACGTCGGCGGTGAGGGTGTCGTCGTTGACGCCGAGGACAACAAACGGTGCGGTACCCTTGGACGGTGCGGTGATGATGACCTTCTTGGCACCGGCGTCGAGGTGGCTGTCATAGCCGGCCTTATCGGCGGTCTTGTTGTCACGGAAAATACCCGTGCCTTCGATCACCACGTCCACGCCCAGTTCGCCCCAGGGCAGCTCGGCGGGGTTACGCACAGCCAGGCACTTGACTTCCTTGCCGTTGACGACCAGCGAGTCCTGCTTGGCGACGACTTTGCCGGGGAAGCGGCCTTGCGTCGAATCGTACTTGGCCAGATACGCCATCATGTCCGCATCGGACAGGTCGTTGATAGCCACTACGTCAAAACGTTCCGGCTCGGCGGACATTGCCCGGAACACCAGACGGCCGATACGCCCAAAACCGTTAATACCTACTTTAATTGCCATGGAATTTACTCCTTCTGAAGTTTTCGAATTTTGAATTTCCAAAAAAACCTGATACGCTCGGACAATGCCCAAAATGCAAAACCGGGCGGAGCGAGGTAGATTATCGCCAAGCCGCGAGCATGTCAACTTTTATTCGCGGGCTTTTCCCGAGAGGCAATAAAATGCTTGGAAAACCGTCGGGCCGCGGGTAACATCAATGCTGAATTGGGATTATTTCCTCTGCTTCTTACGGAGTTATATAAAATGAACGATACGACCGACGCCCCGGTTGCCCAGGATGTTCAACGCGTGGAAGCCCTCGCCACAAAAGACCCCGCCGTCCGCCTGTTTATCGCCGCGGCGATGTTTATCGGTTTCGGGGCGTTGTGTCTCTTCGAGGTCTGGATTCAGGGCAAATACCCATACGTACCGCAGGCCGAGGATATAAACAAATGGGCTGCGTGGCTGACGAATCATTACGGGCCTTTCGTGTTCATTCCGCCGGGGCTTGTCCTGTTGGTTTGGGGCGTTATAGTCCTTCGGCGGCGGCTGATCGCGGACGAAAAAGGCATCGGTTATGTCGGCAAGGAGACCGTCGGCTGGGATTCCGTCACACAACTGGACGCCTCGGAATTGAAGTCCAAGGGCATTGTTACGCTGCAATACGGAGATGAAAAATCCATGAAGCTGGACAGTTGGAAGCTGACGAATTTCCGCAGCCTGGTCAGCCTGTTGGAACAAAAAGTTCCCGCTGACCGCCAGAAAACCGCGTAAGTGTGTTATAATCATTGGTCTGGCAAAGCCGGCTGCGTTTCGGGCTTCTGAAACGCGGGCGAAACGAAGAATTTTTTCATATCGTCTTGACGAATTCAAAAAAATCGGTTTAATGGGTCGCTTCGCGGCACATGGATGCACCGTTAGCTCAGTTGGTAGAGCAGCTGACTCTTAATCAGCGGGTCGCAGGTTCGAGCCCTGCACGGTGTAGTAAACAAAACAGGTTCGCTCGACGGCATCGATTTTTCGGTCTCGTCGGACGGACCTGTTTTTTTTATGGCCTCCGTTGCCCTTGAGGATAGTATTTGACATAAAACCACAGGAAATATGCTTGAATTCTGATGATAGCGTCACTATAATTCAAGCATGGTCTATAAAACGAGAATATTGGCTGGGAAATTGCGGCGGATGGTCGGTCGATTTCCGGTGGTTGTGGTGTCGGGAGCGCGACAGGTGGGCAAGAGCACACTGTTGAAGCATGTGCTGCCGGAGTGGGACATGGTGGTTTTCGACCCGGCAACGGATGTAGGCAACGCGCGACGGGACCCGGACTTGTTTCTGGACAACCATCCGACGCCGGTGGTATTGGATGAGATACAGTACGCCCCGGAATTGGTGGCTGCAATTAAGCGAAGGGTGGAATGTATGTGCTGACCGGTTCGCAGCAGTGGTCGGTGTTGAAGTCGGTGAGTGAGTCGCTGGCCGGCCGAGCGGTATTTCTTGACCTGGAGGGATTCGGCCTGTCGGAAATCGCCGAGGGCGGTTGCGATGAGCATTGGTTGAAACGTTATCTGGATGCTCCAGATGCGTTTGTGGCTTCGCCGCCGGAGCGGTTGCCTTCACCCCGACCTGTATACGAGCAGCTTTGGCGTGGCTTTCTGCCGGAGGCGGATTCTCTGGAGGCAGACTGGATTGGCGAGTTCTATCGGGCATATTTGCGGACGTATATTGAGCGGGACGTTCGGCTGATCTCGGACGTGAGCGACTGGCAGCAGTTTGGGCGATTCGTGCAGTTGGTGGCGGCGCTGACGGCCCAGGAGGTCAACTACTCGCAACTCGGCAGGGAAATCAGTGTAACGCCGCAGACCGCTCAGCGCTGGTTGGCGACGCTGCGGGCGACATTCCAATGGTTCGAGGTTCCGGCATATCACGGCAATACGATCAAACGGATCAGCGGCAAGTCGAAGGGATACATTGCTGATACGGGCCTGGCGTGCAGCCTGCAAATGATCTCGACACCGCAGACACTCTCCGGGCATCCGATGACGGGGGCGTTGTTTGAATCGGCTGTTATCGCGGAAGTTCGCAAGCTATCGGCGACCTTGGCTACGCCGCCGAACCTGTATCACTGGCGCAGCCATGGCGGAGGCGAGGTCGATCTTCTGCTGGAACGTGACGGGCGAATATATCCCATCGAGGTAAAGCTGAACTCGCATCCATCGCGAAAGGATGCGCGAGGCATCACAGCTTTGCGGGATACCTATCCGAAACAGAATATTGCACCCGGTTTGGTCATCGCACCGACCGGGCAATTCATACGGCTGAGCAAGACGGAATACGCCCTTCCCTGGGATTCACAATAATCGTCCCCGAAAAAGCCGGAAACCGGCAGGTGGATATTGATGGCGATTTTCATGTCGGCTGGGTGCCTCCTAAGGGGCTTGTTACGGATTCCATCATGGCGACCCATCTCATGTTTTGGAATGCCACCCGCCTACAACAAAAACCGCAGTAGCAGCCAGAAGCCGCCGCCCAGCAATGCCAGGCCGCCTATGATGTATCCCCACAGGGCGAGGATTCGGATCGGCAGTTGGCGGATGTCGCCGATACGCAGGGTTCTGTAGACCATCGCCACAGCCAGGCAGACCGGCAGCACCAGCCAAAGGGCTGCATGCGGCGAGAAGGTCATCGGATTGTAAAAAATCGTCCAGGCGATCATCCGTCCTGCGGCTCCTTCCGTGATTCGTGTCGTGATTCGCGATTTCTTTTCGGCTCTGCCCCGCAGCCCATCATCGCCAGGATCATCGCGTCGAAGGCGCACAGCAGGTTCAGCAGCCCCGCAATGCCGGTATATGCCCGGGCAACGCCGGCAACCGGCTGGGCGAGCACAATCCCCTGTTCTTCCAGGGCCTTGTCTACCTCTATCTGGCCGGTGGTGGGCCTGCCGTTAGCGGAAACCTCCATCCGGTCGATCCTGCCATCACTGGCGAGTTGCTTGTAGACGTTATCCTGCTGCCGCCAGCCGACTATCCCGTGAATGCCCGTGCACATTTGGGCATAGAACCACCATGGCTCGTAAGGTTTGTCCACGGTCATCACGCCCCCCATTGCCATCCCGCCCCAGAACATCAGCCCGATAGTGATAAAGAGAATCGCCCCGCGCACAGGTCGGCCGATATAGAGATGGCCGGCACCCGGTACCAGCCACGCCAGGAACGCAGCCACCAGCCAGTTTGGATTGGATTGCTTCTTCGTATTTGCCATAAGGGGGCGATTTCACCCATCTTGCGGCGTTATGTCAAGAGGGAGCCTCTAAAAATTCACCAGACACTGTTCCAAAAGTAGTGCTCAGGCAGAGCCTAAAACTCATCCTCGTCGGATTCCATCGTGTCTTTCCACATCTCGAGATTTTCGAGATAGACAGCCGTTCCGCGTGCTACGCAGGTCAGGGGGTCGGCGGCGACGACGACGTCCAGGCCCGTCGCGTTGGCAAGAACGGTGTCCATGCCCCGCAGCAGTGCCCCGCCGCCAGCCAATACGATACCCTTGTCCACCAGGTCGGCTGCCAGTTCAGGCTCAGCCTTTTCCAGCGTGCGGGTAACGCAGTCGATAATCGCCCCGATGGGTTCCTTGAGCGCTTCGCGGACTTCCTCGCTGGAGATGTTGGTTTTTCGCGGCAGACCCGAAATCATGTCCCGCCCGCGGACTTCCTGTGTCATCTCGGTTTCCATGGGGCTGGCCGATCCGATCTCGATCTTAATTCGCTCGGAGGTCTGCTCGCCGATCATGAGGTTATACGTCCGCTTCATATGCGCGGCGATGGCTTCGTCCATGTCGTCGCCGGCTACTCGGATGCTTTCGCAGACGGAGATATCGGCAAGGGAGATGATGGCGACTTCCGTCGTGCCACCGCCGATATCGACGATCATTGAGCCGGTCGGCTCGGTAACGGGCAATTCCGCCCCGATTGCCGCAGCCATCGGCTCTTCGACGAGGTAGACCCGCCTGGCGCTGGCCCGTTCGGCGGAATTCAACACAGCCCGCTTTTCGACAGCCGTTATGCCGGAAGGAATCGCGATTACCACGCGAGGCCTGTGCCACAGGCGGCCTCGTTTGTTGTGAACTTTTCGGATAAAGTAGCCGAGCATCGCCTCGGTAATATCAAAATCGGCGATTACGCCGTCTTTCATGGGACGAATAGCGCTGATGGAGCCGGGCGTCTTGCCGAGCATTTCCTTGGCGACGATCCCAACGGCATTGCCGTTTTGCAAAACGCGGTTAGTACCGCGTTTAACTGCGACCACGGACGGCTCATTGAGCACAATACCCTGCCCGCGAACACAAACCAGGGTGTTGCACGTACCAAGGTCTATGCCCATGTCCGTGGAAAACATGCCAAATATGGAGTCAAAGATCATCTTGTGTCTTTCCTTCGGGTATTCGTGTCAGAACCGCCCGCCTGCCGGCTTGGTGGAACTGCATTCCCATATCGACTGGCGAATTACCCGCAGCCTGAGATAAAGTTCTGCCCCAAAACTTCCGGCAGATACTGCCACCAGATTTTGAGTCCACTTTTTCGATTTTTCCGACTTCGCCCCGGTCTCAGCGTGCATCGCCTTCGTCGGCTTGCATTTCCGCCCGAACTTCGTCGAAGGGTTTGAACATCTGTTCAAATGTCATGCCAAACCCGCCGCCTTTATTGCCTTCGGCGGGTGGCGAACCCATAAGCCGATGCCCGGAAAAGCCTATCGAGATAAACAATGCGAGAATCGCAATGATCATCAACACGGTATAGACACCAGGTACGGGATTGCCTGTAGATGAATCAGCCATGCGATTTCTCCTAATTCAAATGCGAGGTAACTTTATCGCCCTGCTGCGGGGCCAGTACTTTATCGACGATAACACCAGCGGCTTCGTTAACGTGAACCTGCTCGATTTTCAGCCTGCCGACAAACTGGTCGCCTCGATAAACAATGAGCTTCATACCGGTTTTCAGGCCATGCGCCGAACCGACATTGATGCTGGCAAGGTTGTTCCTGATGGCGGTAATCGTTCCGGCAACACGATGGTCCGGCAGCGGTGTTCCGTCCGTAGCGGCTTCTTCTGTGCCGCCACCCTTCTCAAGTTTGGCGATGGTCTTGTTGGCTTCAACGAGAAGTTCCTTGAGCCTCTGGCTTTGTTCTTTGACAACCGCCAGAGATTTTGTCCTTCGCTCAAGATCGGCTTGAGTTTTCTTCAAACTGCTGCCCAACTCGATTATTTGGCCCATGAGTTTGTTTTCCCGCAGCCATGCCTTATGCAACTTCGTATCCTGTTCCTTGTTTGCTGCCACAGCAGCGGCAAGGTTTCCCCGCAAGGCAGTAATTTGGGAACTGATCCGGTTGATATCGTTGCCCAACTTCGTGTTTTTGATTTCCTTGTTGCTGTTTTCATTTGTCAACTCGGAAATCTTGCTGGCCAGCGCATTTTCACGCTTAGTGGAACTTAGGCGTAAATCGTTATTTTCTTTGACCAGGCGGCTGGCGGTTTCTTCATGCATCTGGCGTTGGGCTTCAAGAATCGCTGAATTAGCCTCTTCTCGCTTGTACTCGGCGTACCAATTCGGGGCAACCGTTGCCAGTGAAATGAAAACAACAGAGGCAGTCAACGACGCCACGACCAATAATACGACACAAATTTTGGTCAGAATATTCAAAACCCTACTCCTTCCGAAGATTCTTCGAGAACCCTTATTCCGATTCCACAATACGACGGATTCTCAATACATTGTTTATATTCATACCCACTGTTTGTTCCTGTTGACAAAAACAACAATGGGCGGTCTATTTTGACTTAAATTTCCGCTAAGTCAAGCAATTTCCAGTATATATAATAATTTCCCAAAAACTAATCCATGCCACCTGAAGTATGCAGTTTGGGCATGGGTCTTACGGGTCCCTTGCCTTTGGGCGTCCAATCTGAGACGGTTTTCACCGGTCTGGCTTCGGGAGCCTGCATTTGCAATATTCCCATCGCGGCGGCGACACGCACCGCCCCATCGGCACTCTGAAGCATCGGCATGAGAACCCCGATGCTGTCTGGATGTTTTATCTGCCCGAGCGAAATGGCTGCCAATTGTTGCAAAGACGAAATCTCGGCCGGCTTGAGTGGGTGTTTTTTCCCGTATGCACTTCTCATGACGGTTTCCGGATGTCTGGCAGCCATTGCACACACACTGTAGGCGGTCTCATTTTTGATTCCCAATATTCCCAAGCCACCGGCGGCGGCTACGCGAACACGGGGAGGATTGCCCGTTTTCAGCAGGCTCTTCAAGACTATTTGCCCGCGAGGCGCCCGGATTTCAGCAATCAACGGAATGGCGGGCAAGCGAAGATCGAGGAAATATCCCTTTGCATAAGATTCCAGTATACTGATGCTATGCTTTTCGCCAAGCCTAGCCAGTGCCTCCACTATAGTCAGGCGGACGTTGGGGTCGTTTTCATCGGCTTGGAGCGCCTTCAGAGGCCCGATTGCCGACTTTTCGCCCATTTTGCCCATAATCATCGCGGCAGTGGACCGCCCCAATGCGAAATCACTGGTCAAAATCGCGCCAAGCTGCCCCGCATATGTAGTATCGCCCATGCGGAACAGGGCGTAAATCGCACCACAAACCACACGTTCATCGGTCTGGCGATCCTCGACCAACGCCTTTAAGCGGGCCTTGGCGGGCGTGTAGCCCAGTTCTCCCAAAGCCATCGTCGCCGCAAAACGCACCGTGGCATACCTGTCGTCCAACCCCGAAAGAAGCATCCCCGCCTCCCGCGAGGTGAGCACTTTGCCAATCGCCTCCATCGCATGTGTTCGCACGAATGGATCGATGTCGTTGGCAGCCTGCAGAATCACCGTACGCGCATCGACATAAGCCCGATCCGGACTGACTGCCGGGGCAGCTTGCTCATTCCAGACATTGGGCCAGCCTTCTGTGCAGCCATGCAACAGCATCACACCAGTCATCGCCAAAATCACAATAATATTTTTTTCTCTTCTCATATACATCACCGGTTAATACCTCTGTCCCGCCCGATTTTCTTCCGCAAAATCACTACTACCAGTACCGCGGCAACCAGGCTGACCACCTGAGCAAAGATATCACCACAGCGGCTGTAAGGGCTATGTCTATTATCCACCCGCACCTCCACCAAGAGGCTACCAGCCACCATAGTTCTTTTTCGGTATTCTTCGCCCGGAATCTCTAGTAGAGATTCAATCTTTCCGTCAGAATTTATCCAGCCGCTGATTCCGGTGTTCACCGCACGCACCACGGGGACGCGATTTTCCACCGCCCGAAAGACATAATGAACCAGGTGTTGGGTGTGTTCAGTCGTGCCGTGATACAACCCGTCCGACCCGCGATAGACAAACCATCCGTCGTTGGAAAAATTCACCAGAATCATGTTATTCTTCCTGCCCCGGTTCACCATTTTGCGGCACAACCGCCCGAAAGTACCCTCGAAACAGATCGGAGTAACCAACTGATAATTCCGCTTACCCACAGGGAGGCCAAACGCTGTAAGCTCTGTCCCAGGCTCCACTTGCGGCATAGCTTCTGGCACGAACTTCCGCAGGATTCCATGCAGCCACGGCCAGGAATATTTGCAGGGAACGTACTCGCTGAAAGGCACAAGATGAACCTTGGAATATTCCCTGCCCCACCCGTCGGAATCGAACCAGAGTACGCTGTTGCGGATAACCCAGATGTCGTCCGGGCCGGTGGGTCGCGGGTTCCTGTTGACACTCGTACCACCGGCAAGAATCGGGCAGCCCAGCATCAGCGAAGCCGTCTCCATCAGGCACACCTGCCCGCGACGGAATTTAATAATTTTTTCGTCCACGGCAATTTGTCTGGCAATTCTCTGCCTGATAACCTCCAGGGGCTTTACGCCGGGCGCTAGCGCCCTCCTCTCGAAAAGTTTTACGCAGCCGGCCTGTACTTTCTCCGGTAACAGGTCCGCCTTGTAATCCTTGGCATACATCCCCAACGCCGCATGCAATGTCGCGTCGTCCACCAACTGAGCATTGGCCGGACCGAAAATGATTTTCCCCAACCTGCGGATTTTCGCGATATCCAGCCGGGCCAGTTGGGTGGGGGTAACAAACCGGTTCAACAAGTAACGGGCGGCGGAAACACGATAGGCGATTCCGTCCGGCCCGATTTTAGCCAGCAACTCGTTCCGCAATTGCCCGACCGAACATTGCCTGACGGAAAGAGGATTCCAGAATCGCCCCGCCAGGGATCGTACGCTGGCCTCATCGAGTTTGAGAATATCGGTTTCCAGTAATTGTCGATTCATGCCCGGCGACAGCATGGTTTCCGGCCAGGTTACTGCGTTGCAATTCCTGCCGATGAAATCAAAACTCCGCTGGAGATGGTATTCGAAGATTTTTTCCGGCGATTCAGGCCGACCGGCGAGGGAAATTGGAAACGCCTCCTGCACTATGCCGAACTTCGGGCCTTGAGAGGTGGTTTTCTGTCCCAACCGCCAATGACCATAACCGAGAATCGCCACGGTAATCAGGATTGTGGCTATTATGCCCCAAAGCATCTGTCGGGCCAGTTTCGCCCCGCCCGTTACTCGGGAAAACAGCGGCGCCGACAGCAGGTCTATCAGCAGGCCGTTGACCATGGCAACGAAAAACGACACGCCGTATTCCCCGGCAATGTCGGCAATCTGTATGACCGGAAGCTGGGCGTATTGCGTCTGGGCCAGGTAAAACCAGGTGAAACTGATCACGTGCCCGCGGACAAACTCCAACGCCACCCACAAAATCGGCAACGTGATCCACATCGGCCAGTTTCGCTTCATCGCCGCCCTTACCAGCAACGATGCCGCAAGCCAGTACAGCGACAGATAAAGTACCCCGGCGACGTATCCTGGAACGGTCGGAAGCGTCAACCAGTACAGGTTAAACGCCCAGAATATTAAACCGCTGAACCAGCCGAGAAAAATCGTCCGCCGCCGATGAACGCCGCCAGCCATTGCCAGCGCCCACGGCACGAGGGCAAAATAGGCCAGGTACCAGCAGTCGAAGGGCGCGAAGGAAACCGTCAGAAGAACCACCGACAGCAGCCCCAGCAGCCCGACGCTTAACAGCCTGCGCAGTTCCAGATGCCGCTGGAACACCAGCGACGGCGGCGTGCGATCCAATACGCTGCCGGCGGCGTGGTCCTCATGTTCAACGGATGGCGGAACCGGATTGTCTGTCTTCTTTGTATGGGTCATTCAACATGTACTATTGGCAAAAACTCGCTTGTCGCCTGTGTAGCCTCCAACGGAAACAAATTATCTCAACTGTAAGTAAACCATCTATTGTGCATGAAGTTGCCGTAAATCTCAAGGAAACCTCAAGTGGACTTTGCAAAACCCATGATTAATGCATATTATGGGGGCATGGATGATGAATCGAATATCAAAAAAATCAAAAATCGGCGACGAAGCTTCGGCTCGCTGATTCTTCTTGCGATCCTGGGCGGAAGCGTCGCAATCGCAGCTTGGCTGGCCAACCACCGTGGCGAGCCGGTACGCCAGGGCATAGAAATTCTCGACGAAATACGGAAAGAGGGCCTCTCGTCGTATTGGCCTGCGACTCAAGAGCAACTCCAATGGTTTCTGATTCGCAAGGGGCAGGTTAACGTCGGCTGGCGAGTGGTGTATCGCCGCAAGCTGCCCGGGGAAACTTCTGATTTCGGCGGCGGCATGATTTTCTACAGCTCCGACGGCCCAAAATCCCGCCACGCCGCCAGCAAGTGGCGACTGACCAACGATGCGAACAAAGGCCTGTACACATCCATGGAGGGTTTACTGAGTCGGCCGCCACATTTGCGGGCCCAATCGTTTACGAGAATCGAATTGCTGGGCGGCGAATTGAAAAATGGGAAATTGCCGGACGGCGAAATTTTCGTCACGCAGCGTATGGGACAACACAAGCATGACAGCCATGCCGGGATGCCGGGAAATTATATCCCCGAGGGACTAACCCAACTGGTTCTCCGCCAGGTCGCCCAACGCCAGACCCATGCGAAATTCAAGATAATTATTGACTCCCAACCGCCGGACCAAGGAAGAATCATTTTTTTCACGCAGGAGATGGAATACATAGGTCCGGCGACTAACCACCCCACCGCCGTCATCGTGGAAACCAGGCTCTTCACACCAAGCGGCCAAGCCATGGATGTCCAATTATACACCATCGAACCGAACGGGAAAATTCTCAAGCGAACCCACGGGAATATCGAAGAAGTCGCTGTCAGCCAGGAAGAAGTCGTCAAAGCGTTTCCAGAAGCCGAACAGATATTCCAAAACACCAAGGGGCGAAATAATACCATGCATGTCAGGTGGCATGGCGACACCATAGGAGGCGCCATGATGGATTCGTAGAACTGCTCCATTTAAAAAGATTTTATTAGCCGTTTGGCGGCGGTATTCATCAATCGCAAAAAATACAGCCCGTGCAGTTACGAAGTTATGAACAACTGAATTGCTGCGGAAATTCGCTGTAGTTGCTCATGTCGTAGGCTTTTGTGGCGACAGTCCAGCTCGGAGCGGTTTCCAGATCGCTCAAGAGGCATTGCTTTTCGGCGGCGGCTGTAAGAATTTCGTCAAGGCCTTCCACTACGGTGAATTCTTCTCCGTTGTCGCGGCGGACTTGTT
>JAIORC010000332.1 GCA_021108335.1 Phycisphaerae bacterium | reverse complement strand
CGACAGCCCGGCTGCGATACGCGTCGTTGGTTTCGATCGCGTCGGCAATGACCAGGTCGAGTATGCGACCCTGTGCGCCGCGGGCGGCAACGGTGGCGGAGTTTCGCCTGCCGCCTGCCCAAGCCGCCTGCCAGTTCATCTCCGTCATCGGAGAAGATTCAAGAATCAAGGCGCATCGCTTGCCCAATACCTCGTAGAACCGATCGAACGGATGAATCGAAATCCGATCCGACAGTGCCCGTAATTCGTCCAGATTCGCTAATATTCCACGTCTCATATCACTTAACCTTCCCAATATCACATACACCACTCCATGGAGTACCAGAATAGGCCTCTCGACGGAAAAGTGCAAGCCTGGATATTTCACTCGCGTTCCCGCGGTACACGCCGCCGCACCCACACACCGATAAAATTTTCTATCCCTTTTTAATTTCCGAGAAAGGGGTTACAATAATAGTAGATGTGGCGAAAGCATTTTGAGAGGATTCAGCCATGGGTGATACGAACAAGGCAGGTGGCCGACACCATCATGTCATTTTGCGAAAGCAGGCCATAGAGAAACGCCACCACAAGTTTGTAATAAAGCCTCACGTACGAGCCGG
The DNA here is from genome assembly GCA_021108335.1 of Phycisphaerae bacterium. GTDB lineage: Bacteria > Planctomycetota > Phycisphaerae > SM23-33 > SM23-33 > JAIORC01. The sequence goes on along the minus strand of JAIORC010000332.1, from coordinate 16,379 downwards.
CGAAGCACATCCGGAGTATCACCAGTACTGCCCCGGCGAACCGTGGGAGCCGACGGTCAATATTTTCGAGGACAACCGGAACTACTACGTCACGGCCAGCCTTGCCGGCGTCGAAAGCAAATTGATCGACTTGGATTATTGCGACAATATCCTGACGATTTCCGGCTATTGCCCCACCTCGCCGCCGCCTAAAGTTTACGGCACGTTAAGCGTCCGGCACATGGAAATTGATCACGGGCGATTCAGCCGATCCCTGGTACTGCCGGAGGATACAATCCCCGACGAAATCGAGGCAATCTGCCGGACCGGGCAGTTGATGATAACTATTCCGAAGAAATGCTGAGCTACCAGGGGAATTCCAACCTATGCAAGTAACGCCAAAGATTAAAATACCAAGCGAGGATTCCGAAGATAAGCTGCACCCCGTCCCCGTGTCCGACAGTTCCGCTGTGCGCGATAAATCGGGATGGCTCGAACTGCCGGGGGAGATGGCTGTATTGCCCATCCGCAATGCCGTTACCTTTCCGGGCACTATTGTGCCGCTGATAATCCGCCGCGAAAAATCCCGCCATCTGCTGTCGGAAATACTGCCGGAACAGAAAATCATCCTCGTGGTGAGCCAGAAAGACGCGAAAGTTAACAATCCATCGCCGAAGGATATGTACCAGGTCGGTACGGCGATGATGATCCTGAAACTGCTTCGCATGGAAACCGGCGAGCAGAACCTCATCGTCCAGGGGCTTTGCCGGATGCGCGTAGCCCAATGGCTGGAAACAGAACCTTTTCTGCGGGCCAGGGTTGAACCACTCAAAGAACTGCTCACGGCAAACCGCCAGACCGAGGCGACGGTGCTTAACGTCCGCAATCTCGCCAGGCGGGTAATCGAACTGGCACCCAGCATTCCAGACGAGGCCCTCACCGTACTGGAAAATATAAGCAAGCCGGGCGAACTGGCCGACTTCCTCGCCGCCAACCTGCCCCTGGAGCCGGCCGATAAACAAAAACTGCTCGAACAACTCAACATAACCAAGCGGCTGAATAAAATCAGCCTGTATCTACAGAAAGAAATAGACCTCCTGGAATTGTCCGGCAAAATACAGGCAAAAGTCCGGGCGAAAGTTAACAAAAACCAGCGAGAATACTTCCTGCACGAGCAACTTAAGGCTATCCAGAAGGAACTGGGCGAGGAAAGCGAAGATGCCGCCGAAATTTCCCAACTGCGGAAGAAAATCGCCAACATCCAAATGCCGGAAACCGTAGCCGTCGAAGCACGCCGCCAACTTAAACGGCTGGGCAAACTGCCCTCGGCCTCGCCGGATTTCAACGTTATCCTGACATACCTGGAAGTAATGTGCGAACTGCCGTGGAACATCGCCAGCACGGACAACCTCGACGTCAACCGGGCCGAGAAAATACTCGACAAAGACCATTACGACCTCCAGAACGTCAAAAAACGCATCCTGGAATATCTTGCCGTGCGAAAACTCGCCCCCGATTCGCACGGGCCGATACTCTGCTTCGTCGGGCCGCCCGGAGTGGGAAAAACCTCGCTAGGCCAATCCATCGCCCGCGCGATGGGACGCAAGTTTATTCGCATGAGTCTCGGCGGAATGAAAGACGAAGCCGAACTGCGAGGCCATCGCCGAACGTATATCGGAGCTATGCCCGGCAGGATTATCCAGGAACTCCGCAAAGCCGGCACGAACAACCCCGTGTTCATGCTGGACGAACTGGACAAGGTCGGAGCCGATTTCCGCGGCGATCCCACCTCGGCGCTGCTGGAGATTCTCGACCCCGCGCAGAACTGCACCTTCCAGGATCATTATCTCAACGTGCCGTTCGACCTGAGCAACGTGCTGTTCATCGCGACGGCAAACTACATGGGCAGTACGCCGCCGGCGTTGCGGGACCGGATGGAAACAATCGAACTGCCCGGCTACACCTCCATGGAAAAGCTACATATCGCCCGAAAATTCCTCGTCAAGCAGCAACTCAAGGAGAATGGGCTGAAAGCTTCCCAGGCAAAGTGGAACCCCGATGCAATACGCCTGATTATCCACGACTACACCCGCGAAGCCGGCGTGCGCGAACTCCAACGCCAGATCGGTACGGTTTGCCGGGGCGTCGCCGCGAAAATCGCCACGGGCAAATCTCGCGGACGAACCATCACCCCCAGGCTGATTACGGAATGCCTCGGCCCACGGAAATACGAAAACGACTTGGCCTTGCGAATCAGCAGCCCTGGTGTAGCCACGGGGCTGGCCTACACGCCGGTAGGCGGAACGATTCTCTTTGTGGAGGTAGCCAGTTATCCGGGCAAGGGGCAGTTGATACTCACCGGCCACATTGGCGAGGTGATGAAGGAATCCGCCATGGCGGCGTTGAGTCTGGCCAAGAACTACGCCATGAAGCAAGGCGTGGATATAAAGCAGATGGCCCGGAGCGACATCCACCTCCACGTGCCGGCAGGGGCTGTGCCCAAAGACGGCCCGAGCGCTGGAATCGTGATGTACACCGCGCTGATAAGCCTGCTGACCAACAAACCCGTCCGCCCGGAAGTCGCTATGACCGGCGAGATTACGCTACGAGGGCTGGTCTTGCCAATCGGCGGCGTGAAGGAGAAAGTTCTCGGAGCGAAGCAGGCGGGAATCAAAACCGTCATCATGCCGGCCCAGAACAAAAAAGACCTCGCCGCCGTACCGGACGACGCGAAAAGGGGTCTGTCGTTCCAGTTCGTAAAAACAGTCGATGAAGTCCTCGCCATCGCTCTCAAGCCGAAGCGAAAAGTAAAAAACCACCAGCGAAAAAAAGCGTAGCCCGGTGTCGGGCGTGGTGCAGGTTTGCAACCCCCTTGGGGCAAGGCCTGTGCAAATTCCCACGATGTCGGGTGGCATGGAAACCCCGCGTTTTTTGCGGGGTAGCCATGATCGATTCCGTTCGCAATTTCTACGCCATTCATCCCCAGGGGGCCACTCAACTCGCGCAGTTATTCCAGGCAGGGCGAGTAAATGGAACAGGCCGTCGCTGTTGTTCAAAATGTTGAACAAGCCTATGTCTGCCCACCTGACGATTCGCGTCGTTTATGGAACAAAATTGCCCGCTAAAGCGACAGAATTCACTCTTTACAGCTTTGTACCAGGCCATTTCAGCGGTAAAATAAAGCGATTACCACGTCTTTAGGCTGTCTTATTTCCTTGTATTGACAGGGGTTAAGAAAATTACCATAGTATTGAAACAAATTCCTTGACAGTTGTTCCAGTTGTTGTATAATAAATTGAATGGAACTGGAACACAAGGCCGGTACTGTTCAAATTATCGAACAGGTTTAGCAAGGAGATATGGCGTTGGCTGTTACCGTAAGAGACATAGCGAGGAAGGCTGCCGTTTCAGTGGGTACGGTTTCGCGCGTGCTCAACAATCAGCCGAATGTCGGCTCAGAACGTAAGCAGCAGGTTCTGACGGCAGTGGAGGAATTGAACTACAAGCCCGATGAATGGGTGCACAGAATGCGTAAAGGTTTTGCGGGAAAGCGTACCGGCCAGGTCGCGATGATTTTCCTCAATTTGCCCGAGGAAACAAAGCATCAGCCGTACATGTTGCAGTATATTGAGGGTGTGCAACAAGGGCTTGACGCCGCCGGCAAAAAGTGCATCTTTTTCAATTGGAACACTACGCTTGATGACGAGGAGGTTCCGCATATCTTCCTCGACGGGGAAATAGACGGTATAATTCTCAAGGGGTGCACGCCAATAAGCAAGATCGGCAGAGCCTGGTTGGACCGTTTCCCAAGAGTGAATCTTGCCATCGGCGCCCCAAATGCCGAGTGTGATATCGTATTGCCCGACTATCAAACGGGAATTCGTCAGAGTGTGAAATATCTGGTGGCTCGCGGGCATCGCCGGATCGCGATCATTAATGAGGGGGGATTGTCTTATTACCAGCACAAGCTCGTGGGCTATCGACTGGCGATGGATACGCTCGGCCTTGGTGTCGATGAAGAGTTGGTACAGATATGCCGGACATCTGTTCCTCAGAAAGCGGAGCTTCGTCAGATAATAGACCAATTGTTGTCAATTTCGGATCCGCCGACGGCGATCCTCTGCAAAGACAGTTATTGCGGCGATATTTATCAGGCCCTGGCAAGCCGAGGCATGAAGATACCCGACGACGTCAGTATCATCGGATATGACAACACGCGTCCGGTTTGCGAATCGCTCGTGCCCAAGCTCACGTCAATGGACTTAAACGCCGCCAGGCTCGGCGAGACCGCCGTCAGGTTACTTTTGCATCGGATAAAAAATCCAACGGACTTGTACGACAGCCTCTACATTCAAGGCCGGCTTGCGGAACGAGAATCCGTCCGGACGCTGAACTGAATAAAACATAAAAAAGGAACGGGAATAAAAGGAATTTGGAAGAAAGGAGCGGAGCAAAATTGATTGATGTTGAGCAGCTGAGTGTCCCGCGATGTGCGGGGTAAAAAGGGAATCTTTGGAGATGTTCTCCAGAGAAGATGCAGCAAATAGGCAGGCCCATTCGGGCTGAATAGAGAAGGAGACAGAAAATGAAGAAAAACATTATTCTAACAGTGTTGATCGCGATGATCGGCGTGTTTGCCTCGTCGGCGCAGGCGGATATCTTGATTGATTTTAACGCCGTCTTTGTTGGGGCGACAACGTCGCCGGATACCAGTGGCCGCTATTGGAATGGCACAGCGCTCAACCCCGTTACCGGTGATTACATCATAACGAATGCCGTCGATAGCGACAACAATGCGACAACCATAGACCTCAACGTGATTAGTGGTACTTGGTTGGACGATAATGGTAATGGGTCCACCAGCAGTTCCTCTGTCGATTGGGATGCGGATCAAACACAAGACAATTGGATCGTTCAAGGTACCAGCGATATCACCCTTCGCTTTGAAGGTTTGGCTGCCGGCGAGAGTTATGATTTGGGTTTCTACGGCGGCAGGCCGGGCTATGCGGGTCGTGTCTTTGATATTACTATCGGTGTAACAACGGTGAGGATCGATCCTGACGATTTTGAAACAATCACGGGAGTAACTGCCGACGCCAATGGCTACATCACCGCCACTCTTTCCGCTCCGAACGGCGGGAGTAACGCTTATGGTTATCTGGGTGGAATTGAGATAGTACCCGAGCCGGCGACGATGACTCTGCTGCTGCTCGGTTTGCCGTTGGCCCTTCGCCGTAGACGGAAATAAAAAGATAGTATTGCAATTGTCTTTTTCATCTTGTGTGTCGGGGCATGCGGTATGCCCCGGCACACAACTCCTATTTCAGCAACGGAAGTAACGGGGACTGCCGTCCTCGATATTCTTGCTCGTACAGTCGTCCTCAATATCCTCGCGTGGAGGTCATCCTCAATACTCCCGCGGCGCGGCGGCCATCCCTGGCCGCCGCGAAGACGTGCGGCACAGGCTTGGGCCAAAGGGGTTTAAGTCCTGTGCCGTGGTGGCCTGAGAAGGCTACCACGCGAAAGATATAAAACCACCTCGCGATTTCTGCATCATTCTTCATGGCGACCCCTGCGATGTTGCTATGCCACCCATGATTGTAGAGTGGGTACTCTCGGCTGCGAGTTTTCCGTGAAATCACCTCAAAACAAATCCCCTGGCAGTTTTCCATGTAAATCGCATAGGTTGAATATACCTGCTGTAATTCAATTTACTGAAGGGGTTCGCGTCTGTTTTATCTGATCATTTGCGTCATTTGTAGATCAAAATCGCCCGCCAAAGTGGCAGAATTCACTCTTAATCACTTTAATTCAGGTCGTTCAAGTGGCAAAATAAAGCAGGGGCCGCATTTCTCTATTATCTTATCTCTTTGTGTTGTCAGTAGTTAGAGGAATTGCCGCGGGGCATTAAATAAAATTCTTGACAGTTGTTTCATATGGAGTATAATAAATTGAATGGGCCTGCTAAGATTCAAACTATTGAATAGCTTTTGTAAGGAGGCAGACGTTGGCTGTTACCGTCAGTGACATAGCGAAGAGGGCAGTTGTTTCAGTAGGTACGGTTTCTCGCGTGCTCAACAATCAGCCGAATATCGGTTCTGAGCGTAAGCAGAAGGTTCTGACGGCGATAGAGGACTTGAACTACAAGTCCGATGAATGGGTGAGCAGAATGCGTAAAGGCCTTACGGGAACGCGTACAGGCCAGATCGCCTTGGTTTTGATCAATTTGCCCGATCAGACGATGCATGCGGCTTACATGATGCAATACATTCACGGTATCCAGCAGGAGAGTGCCGAGGAAGGCCGAAAGTGTCTTTTTGTTACGTGGAATGATAAACCAGGTGACGATGCGATTCCCCACATCCTTCTCGATGAGGAAGTTGACGGCATAGTTTTCAAGGGCATACTAAAGAGTGAAACCAGTCGGCGATGGCTGAGCCGATATCCCAGAATTGCCCTCAATCATTCGTTTGCACCGCCTGATTGTGATAGCGTAATGGTCGATTATGAAGGTGGGGCCTACGATTCCGTTAACTATCTGGCGGCGCGGGGGCACCGCCGCATCGCGTTCGTAGACTTGCCGAGTTTTTATACCAAGTTCCTGGGTTATCGACACGCGGTAAATGAACTCGGCCTCGATGTGGACGAAGAGTTGATCCAGACCCGAGACATTTGTTTCCCGCTGAAATCGGAATCGGAGTTGGACAGGGTGATAGAAAATCTCTGGTCGCTTTCGGAGCCGCCGACGGCCATCATCAGCAGCGACTATTACTGCGGCACGATTTACAAGGCCTTGGCCAGTCGCGGTCTGAAGGTGCCCGATGACGTCAGCATCATCGGATGCGATAATGCCGTCGATCACTGCGAAGCGCTTATACCCAAACTCACGTCAGTGGACATAGGAGCCGTCGAACTCGGCAAACTCGCCGTCACGCAACTTTTCGAGCGGATACAAAAACCGCAGGAACGTTACCGCAAACTTTCCATTCGAGGCAGAATCGTGGAAAGGGACTCCGTCCGAGAAATATAACCAATGGAAGAGATATAGAACAGAATATGGAAGAGAATAGAACAAAAACGGAGTTAAGGGAATTTTGAAGGAAAGGAGTGGAATTGATTGTCGAAGAAAGTTGGAGAATTGGTTGTTGGAAACGGTTGAGAGCTTCGGAAGTAACGAAGCCGGAAGAAAACGTTGATGTCTGGAAGAACTCTAACACAAGGAGCAGAAACATGAAAAAAGCAATCACATTAATGGCAATGTTGGCGATGGTCGGCATATCAGCCTCGTCGGCGCGGGCGGCTGTGGGAATATGGACGTTCGATGGTGCCGGGACGGCTGTCGATTCGCTTGTCGATAACACGGGAACTGCCGGCGACACCCTCGATGGTGCAGTCAAGGTGGGTGCACTGACGAAAGTAACCGGTTATGACGGCACAACCAATGGCGCGTATAGCGGTTTTACTGGTGGACGATATGTCGAAGTCCCGTACGACGACATTCTGAATGTCAATGACGCATATATCGAGTTGGATTGCTACATTAAAGTCGCCGATCCATCGGTAGATTATGGTCTGAATTTTATCGCCACCAGAAGGCAGAATGGCGTGAGCAGTTACAGCCATTGGCAACTTATACTGGGGGAAAACGCCGCTGACGTCGATGACGACGGCCACGATGAAGCCTTTTACCGGCTTGCCGTTACATACTATGGTGATTCAGGCCATTTCACCCCCGCCCTTATCAGCTCTTACGATATCATAGACACTGACTGGGACCCGGATGCGTGGTATCACGTTGGTTTTAAACTTGAGAATACTACTGGCATAGAGGTAACGTCAACGTTGTACTTCGGTACAGGAACCAGTTTAACCCAGGTTGACACCGATACTGATACGACTTTAACAAGTGATGATACGCTTGGAGACACCGCTTTGCGTATTGGTGCCATGGCGGGTTACACGGGTAGCGCCAGTAGGCATTTTAAAGGCGCGATCGACCAGGTAACGTTTACCCCCGAGCCTGCGACGATGACGCTGCTGTTGCTTGGTTTGCCGTTAGCCCTTCGCCGTAGACGGAAATAAAAGGATTTAGTGTTAGTTTTGTCTTTTTCATCTTGTGTGTCGGGGCATGTGGTATGCCCCGGCACACAACTCCTACTTCAGCAACGGAAGTAATGGGGACAGCCGTCCTCTGTGGGCAGCCATCCTCATATCCTCGCACCGGGTGCCGTGGCGGGAGCGAAGCGACAGCCACGATGTTTGCAACACCTCTTTTGGCACCATAATCTTTAGAATGTCGCTGGAAGATGTTATAAATGCAGCCATGACTGTCTGTTTGAAGAATTTTGAATACGATTTGCCGGAGCGGCTCATTGCCCAGCAGCCGGCTGCGAAGCGGGAATCGTCTCGTTTGATGAGGCTCTTTCGCGACAGCGGGCGGGTCAGCCATCATCGTTTTGAGGATATCCCGTCGCTTTTGCGTGAGGGGGATTTGCTGGTACTCAACGATACCCGCGTGATACCGGCCCGGTTTTTTTGCCGACGGGCCAGCGGCGGCCGCGTGGAGGGGCTGTTTCTCAAAGTCGCCGAGCCGGGGCGGTGGGAAGTACTGCTGAAAAATGCCGGGCGATGCAAGCCAGGCGAGTGGCTGACTTTTGACTCCGCCGACCAGCAGTTGGAATTGTTGGAGAATTGTGGCCAGGGTCGATGGATCGTATCGCCGCAGCCGGCCGGTGAGCCGGCGGAAATTCTCGACAAATTCGGAATCACGCCGCTGCCGCCATATATCCGTCGCGGCGGGCAAAACGAAAAAGCCGCCGGCGAAGACCATAATCGCTACCAGACTGTTTACGCGGACAGGCCCGGCGCGGTGGCGGCGCCGACGGCGGGGCTGCATTTTACCGAGGCGATTTTCGACGCCTTGGCTGGGGCGGGGATATCCACGACGCGGGTAACGCTGCACGTTGGGCTGGGCACGTTTTTGCCGGTCAAGCACGACGACCTTGCCGCCCATCCGATGCACAGCGAGTGGTACGACATGCCGGCTGCGGCGGCTGAGGCGATTCTCGCTGCCAAGGCGCAAGGCCGTCGCGTTGTGGCGGTGGGCACGACGGCGATGCGGGTTTGCGAGTCGGTCGCGCGGGTTTGCGGCGGGCAGGTTGCCCCGGCTAGCGGCTGGACGGAGTTATTCTTGTATCCGCCGGCGGAGTTCAGTGTAATCGACGCGATGTTGACGAATTTCCACCTGCCGGCTAGTACGCTGCTGATGCTGGTAGCCGCCTTCTGCCAACCCGGCGGAACGGACGGAATCCAAACCATCCTCGACGCCTACGCCGAAGCGATTCGCCACGAGTATCGCTTCTTCAGCTACGGCGACGCAATGCTGATAGAAACGACGGGAACCGGGTAAAAACGGGAACCAGGAACCGGGAAAAACAGAAACCAGAAACTGGTACAATGGGAACCGGGGAAAAACAAGAAACGGGAACATAGATCGCGCTCAGCGCGGCGGCCTTCCCAGGCCGCCGCGAAAACGGCGCGGGTACTCCGTCCCGGAAAAAATAATGGGTGCCGTGGCGGGAAGCGAAGCGACAGCCACGACGTAACTATTGCGAAAAAGCCCCCTGGGGGAAAGATCGAGTCACAATTTCTACGCCATTCCTTTCTCAAAACCACCAAACATTCATTCGCCATCGTGTATCTATCTTTCGTGGCTGAAAGCTTCGCTTCCCGCCACGGCACCCTACCCACACAGAGACCGGGAAAAACACATGATCCCCAGGGGACCATGCCACCCGATATACAAGCAAGCCATGCGACCCAACGTAAAAGTATTATTGCGACCTCGGGCGGTGGCCTTTACAATGGCAGCCTGCATTTAAGGAGCAAACATATGGCTGGTTTAGGCGTAAATATTGATCACGTTGCGACGATTCGCCAGGCCCGGCGGACGGTCGAGCCGGATCCCGTTTGGGCGGCTGTCGAGGCGGAGCTTGGCGGGGCCGACTGCATCACCTTTCACCTGCGGAAAGACCGCCGCCACATCAACGATCGCGACGCGCGGCTGTTGAAGCAGACCGTCCGCGGCAAGTTGAACATGGAAATGTCGCTGGACGAGGAGATCGTGCAGATTGCACTGGAACTCAAGCCGCACCAGGTCTCGCTTGTGCCCGAGAATCGTCAGGAGATAACCACCGAGGGCGGGCTGGACGTTGTCGCCCATGCCGAGCGGATGGCCGACGTTACCCGGCGGCTGGCCGACGTCGGCGTGCTGGTCAGCGCGTTTGTCGATCCCGTGCCGGAGCAGATTCTGGCCTCCAGTGCAGCCGGCTGTCATGCCATCGAGCTGCACACCGGCACATACGCCAACGCGACCCTGCCGCTGGACGGCAGCAACCCGGTACAGGCGGAAATCGACCGCACGATCGAAGACCTCGCCACCGGCTTGAAAGCCGGGCTGGACGCCGGGCTGATTGTCCACGGCGGGCATGGCCTAACGTACCAGAACGTAAAACCAATCGCGGCAATTGAAGGATTCGACGAGTTCAACATCGGCCATTCCATCATCGCGCGGGCAGTCTTCGCAGGCCTGCAGGACGCCGTGGCGGAAATGAAAAATCTAATCTCGCTGGCAATCGTGGAATAAAAGGTTAATATAATCCGCGGTAGTCGAGTGCGCTAGTCGGGTGCCATGCTTCTGCTCGCAGAAGCATGCTCCGTGTGGAATACGCAAATCGTTGCGAAGATGGCGAAAAACCGGTAGGGTGGGTGTTTACACCCGCGCGGAAATTTTTGAGAGAACAGAGAGCTTTGAACGTTTGAAAGGAAAGTAACATGTCGGAACGGATGAAACTGGAAGGCGCGATGGTCGCCATCGTAACGCCCTTCGCCAATGGCGAAGTGGACTGGGACAGTTTTGGGCGATTGGTGGAATTTCAAATCGACGGCGGCACGCAGGGCATTGTCCCGTGCGGCACCACCGGCGAAAGCCCCACGCTCAGCCATGCCGAGCACGATAAAGTCATCGAGTTCGTCGTCGAGAAAGTAGCCGGCCGCGTGCCCGTCATCGCCGGAACCGGCAGCAACAATACCGCCGAGGCCGTCCGCCTGACCCGTCACGCCAAGGAAGCCGGCGCCGACGCCTGCCTCATCGTCAACCCGTACTACAATAAGCCGCCGCAGCGGGGCATGTTCGCTCACATCCAGAAAATCGCCGATGTCGAATTGCCCATCGTGCTGTACAACATACCAGGGCGATCCAGCATAGAACTGGCTGCCGAAACCATCGCCGAGATGTACGAGAAAATCGAGATGGTCGTCGCCGTCAAGGAAGCCACCGGCAGAGTTGACATGGGCTCGGCAATCGCCGCGATCAGCGACATCACAATCATCTCCGGCGACGATTCGCTGACCCTGCCGCTGGCGGCTGTCGGCGGATCGGGCGTCATCAGCGTACTGAGCAACATTCTGCCCGGCGAAGTCCGCAAACTCTGCGACGCGATTGTCGATTTCGACATGGCAGCCGCCTGCACCCAGCACCTCAAGCTCTTCCCGCTGTTCAAGGATATATTCTGCGAGACAAACCCGATACCGATCAAGGCGGCGATGGCGATGGCCGGCCTCTGCAAAGAAGACCTCCGTCTGCCGCTCATGCCCCTGGCTGATCAACACCGAAAACCCCTGGCCGACCTCCTGGAAAACTTCGGAGTAAATCTGCCCAACAAATAATCGGGAAAAACACTGTTCTGAGGCGTTTTGCCCTGACCCGGGGCCGCCTTTCATGGATAGGGTATAGGGCGAGTGTTCCCGCCCACGCGTGGGAGAACCTGCTTTCGGCAGAACCACCGGCCCTACATTTTATGCCTGTGTCGCCCACGTCGTTTTCGTGGTGGCCAAGGATGGCTGCCACGCGGAAATGCGTCATTTTTTCAGCCGATTTGCCGGCTGGCTTCCAGCTTCACCGCCGGTTTTTTTCTCTTTACCAACCGGATTTTCCGGTTTTCCATCGCAGATGGAATTTTCGGCAGGGACAGGAGGATCACAAGTGAATATTATTGTCAATTTGCGTTCCTTGGCAATTTCAACTAATAATTCCCAATCGGCACAGAAAGGCAAAACCCCTGGACGCCCAAGCGAACCACCAAACTCAGGGAATGGATATGCTAACACTGAAGAATGAAACGGGAGTTTGGAAAGCTTAGATAAAATTTGCTTGAATCCTGCTTTTCCTTGCCCAACCTCTTTACCGTTGTAAATATAAACTGCAGATTCAGGTTCGTATTTGTTGCCCGTCAGACAAACACCATTATTTGTCCATGTAAAATAGGCGTCGTATTTGGGAAGGGGCTTGTTGGACCGGTGAAATTTGCACCATTCGGGCGGGCTCAGGCTAAATAGTACAAAAAAGAAATAATCTGACCTTCTTGATGTAACTACGGTCTCCTTCTTCACCATCTTTTTGTCCTTGCCCGAAGAATCACATGAGGCCATAACCGACAACAAACACAGTGGTAGGATCGTAAATAATTTCATCTATTATCTCCCGTAACAAGAGTCGCTTCCTCACTATTCTATTTCTCGATGTTCTATTTTTCAAGGCCAAGAGATGGGCCAATTCAATAATCCGCAATCTCGTCGAGTGCCATGCTTCTACTTGCAGAAGCATGTGGGAAATAATCATGGCGACCCCTGCGGTGTCGCCATGCCACCCAACATTGGTAATTTATGTATCTATCTTTCATGGCCATCGGCTTCGCCGCTGACCATGCTACCCGACGCGTTTTTTTAGTCATTAGACATTGGTCATTAGACATTATGGGTGCTTGTACCCAATCCGTTTTCTTACCGCCTGATTCTTCTTGCCTGCGGGCTGGGAATGCGTACCATTAAATGATGATGGACGAGAACAACGCCAACGAGACTGACGAGGCTATCGGAAACCCCGCCGAAGATGCTGTCGGTGAAGCCGTCGAGGATGCCGCTGTCGAAGATGCTGCCGGGGAAACCGTTGCTGCAAATCCCCAGCCGATACCGGTTCCCGTTCCGGTTGATCCGCCGGCGGAAGCTGCTAATGGTTCCGATCCGGAGGAGCAGGCCAAGCGGCAGATTCCCGGCTATCAGATTCTCGAGAAGCTCGGTGCCGGGGCGATGGCGGTGGTCTTCAAGGCCCGGCAGATCAGTCTCGACCGCATCGTGGCGATTAAAGTGCTGCCGAAAAAACTCTCCGCCGACAAGGAATACGTCGAGCGGTTCTACGCCGAAGGCCAGGCTGCGGCGAAATTGAACAACCCCAACATCGTTGCAGCAATCGACGTAAGCGAAGCCCACGGGTATCACTATTTCGTGATGGAATACGTCGAAGGCACGATCGTGGACGACGAGATCAAAGCCGGCAGGGTGTACACGGAATCCGAGGCGCTGGGGATTATCATCCAGATTACCCGGGCACTGGAGCACGCCCACAGCCAGGGGCTTATCCACCGCGACGTCAAGCCCAAGAACATCATGATTACCAACGACGGCGTCGCCAAGCTGATGGACATGGGCCTGGCCCGGCTGGCTACCGACGCCGACGCCATCCAGGCCGAGGCGGGCAAGCTCTACGGCACACCGTATTACATCAGCCCCGAGCAAATCCTCGGCAAGGCGGACGTGGACTTCCGCTGCGACATCTATTCGTTGGGCGGCACGCTGTATCACATGGTAACCGGGCAGGTGCCCTTCGAGGGCGAAGACGCCAAAGCCGTCATGATCAAGCACGTCAAGCAGAAGCTTGTTCCCGCCGACCGGGTCAACCTGGATATTTCGTTTGGGCTGGTCAAGGTTATCAACAAGATGATGGCCAAAAGGCCGGATAACCGCTACGCCTCCACCCGCGAACTGCTTGAGGAACTCGAATCGATCGATTTCCTGCTGGAGGTGGAAAATCCCTCCTCCTCTGCGCCGCTGCCCGACCTGTCGGGGCATGCCGAACGCCCCGCCACCAAGAGAACCAAAGCGAAATCGGCTACCGCACCTGTCGCATCTGCCGCTGCAGCCCAGCCGGCGACGGCGGTCGTTTCACAACAGCCGGCCCAGGCCAGCTCAACCAACGCAACCTTGGTAGTTTGCTTGATAGTAAGCGTATTGCTGAACCTCGGCCTGATCGTTCTGTTGCTGCTGAAAGGATAATCCGGCAACGAAGCCGGCAGGAATTGCTTAAACAGCTCTGATGAGGTTTTCTGGATATTACGGGAGAACAACGGTGAAACGGATTGTTTTTTTGATTTTGGCGGTGTGTTTATGTGCGGCAATCTCTTTGGCTGACGTTGTTTATCTAAGCGACGGCAGAGAGATTGAAGGTACTGTTACCAAGGCCGACGGCAAGGTTCACATCAAGCAGGCCGATGGTAAAACGGTAACAGTCCCGGCAGGGGATGTTTTGTACATCACCAGCCCGTCCGCCGATACGCCGCCTGCCGAAACCACTCCGCCGGCTGAGACAACTCCAACGCCCGAAACGCCTGCTCCGGTCTCGGACAAGCCAAGCCAGCCGCCCGTGGAACTTCCCACGGATTTAGGTAAAATCGCTACGCCGCAAGGCTCGCTAAGCATGCCGGAGTCGACGGTCTTCAAGTTGTTACGGCGTAAACTTGCCGGAACCGCGGCAGGCAGCGATTCGCTCGAGAGGAGAATCAAGCAATACCGCGGCCTCGTCCATGACCGCAAGCGACTTTCCACCGGCAAATGGCTGAGCCAAGCCCACTATCTCCGCCGGCGGGAGCTTTTCATGAAAGCGCTCAAGGAGGCCGAGGAAGAATTCCGCCAGGTCTCCAGCAGCGGAAGTAGCAGTAGCACAAAGGCATCAGACGCCAAAAAAGAAAAGGAGCAAAAGGGGCATATCGTAGCAGGCCGGCGCAAACTCCAAAAGGCAGCCGGTATGTGGGCGGATCCCCTGTTGCGGACGTTTCTGTTGGCCGTCGCGGCCTATGAATCCGAGGAATACCTCCGGTCGGTGGCGTTGTTTAAGCGATTGGTAAAACGGGCGCCGTCGATTCCTGCTTTCCAGCAGGGCCATGCGATGGCACTGATGAAAAGAAAAAGCTACGATAATGCTCTTGTCGCACATATGAACCTCCTGAGGCTCTGCCCGGATTCCTCGGAAGCGCTGGCGATGCTCTCTCAGGCGATCAACGAAGTGCCGGGAAACCGAATCGAGACCAGGACTTTCAAGCAGGCCAAGAAAATGCTTGCCCGATATTCCACGTCGTCGCGCAGTAACGGCACAAGCCGCCGCCGCACACGCACGAGTCGCCGCCGCAACTGGATGTTCCCGGGCAGGAAAGTTACCGCAAGGGAGCACTCGCTGCCGGTACCGCCGATGGATCGCTTCAGCTTTTACCAGGCTATCGCCGTACCCGTATCCGAACATATCTTGCTGGTAGACCGCAAAATCGTTGCCGATGCCGAACAGGTCGGAGTCTGGATCGACGCCGGGACCATGGTCTTCGCAAAAGTCAAAACCAGTCGCCGCAACAAAGATCTGCCCTTCGCGATGCTGGAAGTAACCGGATACAAATTCACGCCGGTGGAAATATCGCAAACCGCGGAAATGGGCACCGGCGGGCTTTTCGCCACCGCACTCGGGATAAACTGCCTCGCAGAAATGGGCCCCAAGGTACGAACCGTTCCGGTAAAAGCCAAAAGTATCTCCAGCGAAGGCAAGATCGAGGTTTCCGTCGGCCTTTGGCCTGGCGAATCGGCTGGGCCTGTCTTCGATTCAAAAGGCAAGTTCGTGGGGTTCCTCGCCGGGAAAACCGATCCCAACAGCGACAAATCCCCCAACCTGCTCTACACGCAGAAAGACCTCGAAGGCCTGCTTAAACGGGCAAAACCCAAGAAGAAACGCTCAAGCAAAACCAGCCGATCCAAACGAAAAGCCAAGCCGCGAGCAGTCAAAGGCAATTCGTTCATCATCCAGGCGGTTATCTGCGAACGGTTCGAAGAGGAATAGGTTTCAACAGGGGGGGTAATTTAGTCCACCCAATGTTGTGTGTTGTTGGGTGGCATGGTTTGCTTGCAAGCCATGTGTTTTTCGCACATTCCCGCGCGGCGGCCTTCCTAGGCCGCCGCGGCACAGGTTGCAAACCTGTGCCACCCAAAACAATCTTTGCTCGCGATTTCCCACGATATCGGGTGGCATGGAAATCCCGCGTTTTTTGCGGGATAGCCATGAAAGATCGATTCACAATTTCTACGTCATTCCTTTATCGAGACCACCCAATATTGGTAATTTTTGCGCCATCCATCATGGCGACCCCTGCGGTGTCGCCATGCCACCCAAACACGTGATACATGCAGGGCTGCGCAGATTCAAAAATTCTCCTACTTCGTCTCATGCCGTTTGGGCTGGCTGTCCGATA
>JAIORC010000086.1 GCA_021108335.1 Phycisphaerae bacterium | reverse complement strand
ATACGATAGGCTTTTTGACCGGATCGCCGGCCCTTGAGATCGTTTCGACCATGGAGACAACGCTGGATGATTCCGCCCGCGAGGCGGGGTATGGAGTGTATATTGCTCACACCAGGGGCGAGCTTGAATCGACGGTATCGCGGGCGAATGAATTTGTTGATCGAGGCGTGGACGGCCTGGTCATACGCGGCAGTTTCCCGTCGATACCTGACGAAGAGTTAAAGGCGAAACTGAATTTCCCGGTTCCGACGGTGCTTCTTTCTATTGGAGCACCAAAGTCCTTCCCTTGCAGGCAGGTGTGTGAGGACGGCGTTATCGGAATCACTCAGGCGGTGGATCATCTTTACGAACTCGGGCATAGAGAGATTTACATGTTCCGCGGATATTGGAAGGGATGGGAAAAGAGCCTGCGTTTTGCCGGATTTAGCAAAGCCATCAACGAACACGGTCTTAGCGACCCGGAGCAGAGGATTTACGAGATATGTGCGGGCTTTTCCAAAAAGATAGAGGGCCGCCCAGCCCTCGATGTAGAGGAGATTTACTCGAATACGAAGAGTTTTCTGCAAATTCATCCGGACTGCACTGCAATTCTGTGCAGTTCCAGTTCGATGTTGCAGATTCTGCTTTCGGTTTTGGCCAGCCTCGGCAAAAAGGTGCCGGAAGATATCTCACTCGTTGGCTTCGGTAGTAGCTTGGCGACGTTGTATTCCCTGCCGCCATTGAGCATCGTGAATGAGCCGGCAAGCAAATTAATGCACGCCGCGTTCGACATGCTCATGGATGAAATCGACAAAAAAGACGACGAACCACGGATAAAAATAGTTCCAACTGAATATATTCCCCGCCGGTCAACGGGACCGGTAAGAAAAAACTGATATGGAATGCAAAAAAGGCACGGATGTTACGAAAAAACAAATCTGTCAATGGTGGCAGGGAAGGAGAAGTTGAAATGAAAAAGTTAGTAGGAATTTTAGTGGTATTGGCCCTCGTGGGCCTGTTTGCCATGCCGGCGAGTGCCGCTCTGGTAAACACGACATTCGAGGAGAACAGTGCGGGAGCCGGTACATGGAATACGACTACCAGCAACGATTGGGACGAGCCGGACATCGCTTCCGGAGTCAACTGGGTTCCAAGCAGTACCACTGATAGGGTGAGCTTTGGCACCTATACTGGTGTTACTGCCCCTGAAGGCACCCAGTGTGGAAGAATTTATAGTAGTTCTACTGGTGCCTACTCTGCAACCCTGGACATTGCCAGCGGTACAAATACCGGCACATATACTATGACATGGTATGCAATGCAAAAAATGCAGGGAACGGGTGATCACGTGTATGATAACAGCCGTGTGCGGATTAGAGACGATGCGCAGGATGTAGCCGCACAAATATCAATGTATAACGATAGCGAGAGTGGGACGGACACCTATGGTATTGCATACGCTGATAGTGGCCACCAATTTAACAAGCTGATGAATATGGACTATGGCACCTGGTATGAGTTCGAGCTGGTACTGAACTACGGTACCCAGAAATTCGATTTCAAGGCCAGGGAGAACGGAACCACCACTTGGACTGCCGTAACCAATAAGGATTTTCGCGAATCGAGCGTCTCACTTGACCAGATAAGTTGTATAACAGATTCTGGAGGGGAAAGTGACGGTTACTGGGATGACATCAATGTTACTCCCGAACCGGCGACGATGAGTCTGTTGCTGCTTGGTCTGCCGTTTGCTCTGCGGCGACGAAGACGTGCGTAGGAAGTTAAGTAGTAAGTAGTTCAGTTTAGCCGTTTTTCATCATCGGTGTGCCGGGCAGTGCATCTGCCCGGCACACCACTCCTCCTGTTTTTTACAATGACAGGAGGCAACGGATGGGATGATGTGTCTATCCTGTCTGTATAGACAGGTAGCCACTTCATGGATAAGCCGCCCTTCGCCGGGAAATATGAATATTTGTTCCACTTGGATTTGACGATATTTTGACACATAATCTATGGTTTTGGTGGGGCGGAAGTCGTAGTTAAGGAGTTGGTACTATGGCAAATCGACAATTAAAAGCGTTTACCCTGATCGAACTGCTGGTGGTGATCGCCATTATTACGCTGCTGGTGAGCATACTTATGCCGTCGCTCAATCGTGCCAGGGTCTTGGCCCAGCGGGTTGTGTGCCTGAGTAACTTGAATCAGCAGGGCACGGCTTTGTCTGCGTATGCCTCCGACAACAAGCGATGCTACCCCTATCGCGAAAACTGGAGTCACCTCTATCGCCGCCCGCCGCAAAGCGGCGAGACCGCCGAGGATGACGGCTGGGTGTATGCCAACATGGGACTGCCGGTCAAAGGCAATTATCTATTGCGGCAAATCATCCGTTGCCCCGAATCTCGTGGCTATGTCGAGAGTAGCGGTTATGGCTGGGAAAATGCGGAACTTTGCACCTGGGGTTGGGGTGCGCAAAGCCTTCCCGGCTCGAGTTTGTTCCTGCACCCATACAAGGCCAGCAGTGGTTACAGAAATCATCTGGGTTCCATGCCCACCAACATACTTATGACAGACCATATGCTGGGCCGTTACGGAAAAGTGTACGGTTTCTGGCACAGCAGTCATGACGGGGCGAATACCCTGTTCACCAACGGCTCAGCCCGATGGGTTATAGATTCCAGGCTCTACGAACACCTCGATGCCACCAAGGATGGTAGCGGCACCATCGCCTGGGCCACGCTCAACGACTGCTGGGACTTTCTGGATGAAGCGTCTTGAGATTGTAGCCGATTCGCGTTCTCGTCTCAATATGGCGGCATCGGGGTTGGTGCTTATAAACGATTCATAAGCCCCGGATGCCGCGGTAAATAATTTTACACGTTATTTCCCGCCTGTTATGATTTCTTCCAGTTTATTTTTTTATGGAGATGCCTGTTATGCACAAGCAGAGAAGTTTTTTTCCCGATGTATTGGTTTTTGCGTCGATTATGGTCTTTGCCGTCGTTGCGCAAGCGGAGACGCTGGTGTTTATCGAGGCGGACAGTATTGGCGGGACAAAGGAAACTGCCGCGGAGTTGGGCAAGATTGGTAAGCTGTCGGAATTGGCTGGGGCAAAGCAGGGCACAAAAGATACGCTTATAGTTGCAGGCCGGCTCGACAACAGGTTCATCGCGCCGCTGGTGAAGGCCGCTGACTTGAAGGTCGATACGAAATGGATTGGGAAGCAGGGATTTTATATCAAAACTCTCAAGGACGGGAAGATTCTCGTTACCGCCGACACGAAGGTCGGCGTACTTTACGGCCTGATGGAGCTGCGCGACCGTATCGCTGACGATGGTGTGAGCGTCTTGAAACAGAAATTTGACGTGAAAGACCGGCCCGTATTCACCATTCGTTCCGGCAGGATAAAAAAACGTGCGAATTACGCCAGTTTCTGGGCGGAGGAGCAACAGAAACCTACTGGCAGAGACCGCAGCCTGTTTCTCTACACGGATTCGCCGGAGATATTTCCCAATGAGGAAATGCGTAAGGAGCACATCCGCAAAGTGCAGCGCTACCGGAAAAGTCTGAAAAAGAAAATCGCCACGGCGGATGCTTATGGTGCGAAGGTATATCTGTTCATGTATCAGCCGACTTTGCCGTACTGGGGCAGAAAGCCGTTCGCGGCCGCCCACCCGGAGGTAAACCCCAAACGCCGGTACGAATGGTGGCATCCGTTCATGTGCCCGTCGCAGCAGGCGAGCAAGGACGTGCTTTACAAAAAATTCCGGAATCTCTTTCGGGAGGTGCCGGGCATTGGCGGCATTATCCTGAATATCGGCGAGCATTGTCAGAGTATATATCCGTGCGGCTGCGATAAATGCAAGGCTCAGCCCTATGAGGAAAGGCTCGTCGAATATCTCATGCTTATCCGCAAAGCGATGCACGAGAGCACGCCCGATGCAAGGATTTACCTTCGGCCGTGGGGATGTCTCAATCATGGCCTGGGTAAAGATCGTAAAAAGTTCCTTGCGCTGGCCAAAAAGCTTCCGGCGGACATATGCTTCTGGTCGAAAGTAACCGTTCCTCCGGGCGGCGATTATCTCTGGAACGACTACTTCAACCCGTTCATCAAGATGCCGCGGATGGAGACGATGGGATGGGACGTGGCCCATCCGAATATGAACCAGCCGAGTTTTCTCCAGCTTTGCTACACCGGCCCGAAACTTCATGCCCGTGCGATAAAACTCGCCAAGTTGGGAATAAAGGGCCAGGCAAATTGTGGCGCTCCCGACAAAAAAGAGTCGCTCTATGAACCAGGCCGGCTGGCAAGTGCGAAGATCGCCTGGGACCCGTATCGCTTCGATTCCGATAAGTTCCTGTTGAAGTGGGCCAATAAGAGGTTCGGCAAGGAAGCAGGCCCGCTGGTTACCGATGCACTGAAGGATACGTATAAAATTACCAATGCCTTCATAGCCCTGCCGACGAATACCAACTGGTTCCATATCCTGAACTTCGTCAAAGACAAGAAAACACACTGCTACAGCGCGACCAACTCGGCCGAGCAGACACCGGATGTGAAAAACGTCAACGAAAAGACACTTGCAAAGGTTCTGGCGGAATTCAAACTGGCGGAAGCAATAAAGATAGCCGAAAACGCCGAAAAGAAACTCACCGAAGCCCTGGCCCTCAAGCCGAAGAACAAGACCCTCAAGAGGTTTTGGATGATGGCAAAAGCTACGGCCCCGCTGGCGAGATTCTATCACAACTACCATTATGCCCTCATCTATAACAACATGAGTCAGGCCACTACAGGCGAGGCGAGCAGGAAATATCACGAGCTGGCTGTCGAGCACATTAAAAAGGCCTACCCGGACATGAAGACCTACCTGGAATGGATGCACAAAATCCATCCGATCTTCAACGCTTACTTCGAGCAACTGGATACGAAATGGGATATGGGAGTCAAATGCCCGCGCATCATGTTCTATGGTTATGGTCAACCGGCCTCGGTCAGCCAGCAGTGTCGCAACGGATACCACCGCCTTGTAATGGAATCGACTCGTGCGGAGAAATACCCGTACATGTTGTGTGAGGCGGAAAACTGCCATACGAAGATAGGATACAAACGCTACGCGCCATATTCGGACGAGATGAAATGGCAAACTATTTATCCGAAACTTCTAAGGAAGTGGAAAGGCAAGGAGTTTGTCTTCAATCTGGATGCCTCGCGCGATAAGCCCCAATCACTTCCGGCGATAGTTTCCCCCTGGATACTGCCGAAACTTCGCGTGAAGTTCCGTGGCGACTTGAGTAAGGGTGGAATGCTCGTAGTCAGGTACGTACCGCTCGGAGGCAAGGCCAGGGAAAGGCAGGCAAGAAAATCGATCCTGAAGGTTGCCCTGGACGGGAAGGAGATAAAGACCCTCACGGACATCGCGACAAACGACACGATGGAAGACAATGAATTTATCCGTTACGTTGAGTTGCCGGCTGCCAGCGGGACAAAGCACGAGTTGACGCTCACCTCACCGGCAGGATGCACCGGTACGGAATTTTACTTTATGAGGATTTATACTCCAACGGAGCAGAAGTTTTATTTGCCTAACTCCAACCCATATAAAAGCCGTATGGGTTTCAGATTGTGGTCGTACGAGTATTAAGGATTATGCAAAATCTTACTTTGAATAAAAAGGAACATATTGTGCCTGTTGCGAAGGTATTAACAAAGGATGGCTATCCGGTTCTGATGGTTGACGGTGAGCCTGTGGCGCCGATGGCGATGACGGTGATCAGCAACGTTGACCGGGGATATCTGCGGCGGCTGGGCGAAGCCGGCATCAGGCTGTTTTATGTGCCTTGTTCCATGCCGTGGGCCGATCCCAAAGCCATGGAGGAACTCATCGAGCGGACGGACGCCCTGCTCGATGCCGTACCGGATGCGTATATCATGCTTCGCGTGATGCTACATCCTTCCCTGGATTGGATACAGGCCAATCCGGATCAGATGGTTACCTACAACAACGGCAATGGCAAATCGCTGGATTTTATCAGCATTTTCTACCGCAACGGCGAAGGCATACCGGCAATGTACTCGTTGGCGTCGCAAAAATGGCGGGACGAAGCCGGCGCAGGCTTGGCGGAGTTTATCGGCCTGGTAAATCAACAGCCGTTCAGTTCGCGGGTAATCGGCTACTTTCTGGGTGCCGGCGGCACGAGCGAGTGGTATTATCCCCACGGCAGCGTTGACACGGAGCATGGGTGCTGCGCCGATTTCAGCGAGGCGTTTCGGCTTAACTTCAGCAGTGTCCTGCGCGAAAAATACGCAACTGAGGAAGCACTGCGTGAAGCATGGAACATGGACGACATTGGTTTCGACAATGCGCCGATTCCCGATCTGCCCAGCCGTCGATTCTCATGGGTCGATAATGAAGTTTTCGAATCTCCCGGACGATCTGAATTGCCGCCGGCTGATAACGGAACCCACGTCGGCTCATTTCTCGATCTCGACCACTGCCAGTCGGTTGCGGATTTTTATCGGGCATGGCATTACGGTACGGCTGATTCGATTATTCACTTCTCCCGTATCGTCAAGAAGCAAACGGCGAATCAATGCGTAACCGGAGCGTTTTTTGGCGGATCGCGGTCATATGTCGAATCCGGCAACTCTGCCGGAGTGTCGAGGGTGATCGAGTCCGGCGCGGTTGATTTCCTGGCTTGTCCCTGCCACTACGAAAACCGAAAACCCGGCGGCACCAATGTTCAGCGACAAATGCAGGATTCCATGCGGCTGCGGGGCGTGCTTTTCGTCTCGGAGGAGGATACGCGGACTCAATTATCCGCCGAGCCGTATAGAATCTCATCGGGTGTACACACCCTCGCCGATGCCTTGACCAAAATGAAACGCGAGTTCGCCCGCAACATCTGTGAAGATACACACGCCTGGTGGTTCGACATGGCCATCAAGGACAAAGGCGAAGCCCCCTGGTACGACCACCCCGATATTTTAGCATTGATCCGCCGACAGCAACAAGTGGCGCAGATGGCCTACGCTTCCGACCGGAGGAAACCGGCGGAGATCGCATTCATCTACGACGAAGAATCGATGTACCATGTCAGCCAGAATACATCGGAAGACCTCATCAAGACGTTTCGCATGATGGAAAACCACCGCATTGGCGTTCCGGTTGATTATTACAATCACAATGACCTGGCCAATCCCGATATGCCGGATTATAAACTCTACGTATTCGTGAACGTTTTCAACCTCACCGAAACCGAACGCGATGCCGTCACAGCCAAAGTCAAGCGTAACGGGAACATTGTCCTGTGGATGTACGCACAAGGATTCATTTGCCCGGACCGCAGCCCCAAACTGTCCCCGGAGTATATCTCCGAGCTTGTCGGCATGGACATGCAAATGGACAATGCCGCCAGCGACCCGCGATTCAAGCTCAT
This sequence comes from Phycisphaerae bacterium, assembly GCA_021108335.1. Taxonomy (GTDB): domain Bacteria; phylum Planctomycetota; class Phycisphaerae; order SM23-33; family SM23-33; genus JAIORC01. Next base: position 9,619 of record JAIORC010000086.1, on the reverse strand, counting down.
CAAGCCGCTTGATCCGCTATTGGCACAAGCCCGGGCAGACCGTACACAGGGATATTTCGACCGGCCTTTCATCTCTGGTGGAATGGCGGGCAACGAAGCCGGACCGACGCCGAATACTCTTTTATATCCATTATTTTATCCGGGCCAGGCAGACCCGCATATTACAGTGCTGGGCCGCTATCTCGACAACGACAAACCGGCCCTGGCCGCCCGACGATTCGACGACTGGACAAGCGTATATTGCGGCACAAAAACGATAGGCAGCGATGTGTTACGGTCACTCGCTTCCGCCGCCGGCTGCCATGTCTATTGCGACAGCGACGACCAGTTGTATGCCAACAACCGTTTCGTTGCCATCCACGCCGCCAAGGCAGGTCGCAAACACATACAATTTCCCGTCCCCTGCGATCCGTACGAAGTTTATAAAATGCAATCATACGGGCGAGGCGTTACAGGTATCGAAGTTGACATGGCCGAGAACGAGACACTGATGTTCCACTTAAACGGTACCCTACAATCTAGCGGTTAACAGGAGCTCGGCTATCTGCTCGGGTTTTGATCGTAAAATCGTCGTAACCCTTTATTACACAAGTACCTCCGGTGTAGAACATAAATCAAGGAGTTATTGCATCTGTTGCACCCCATTGCGTCCCATTGCATCTGTTGCGAGTAATTAGTCTTTTTCGGCGTGCAGAGATTTTACAAATTTGTCGCGAAGAAGGGCGCTTTAGGTCCGATTAAGGTTGCGCAGCGTCCAATTAGGGTCCAGGCGGCAGCCGTAAAGAGTAGTTTACTCTCGCTGGTTTTCAGCCCACAGCAGCATTTCAAACAAGGCGATTTGGCTGAACCTGGAGACAACCGGATTTCGTATCATCAACCCAGATTCCCCGATTTTCCGTTGCAGACGAGGTTTACGGCAGGGCCCCCCCTTTGAAAAAAAGGGGCGATTGAGGAAAAAATTACTTGACAATTTACAGATATAAAATACAATGAGACTGAAATGTTTCATTGAAACAATTCAAGCCGGGAAGGAAGCAAGGAATACGCATGGCTGTAACTATAATAGACATTGCGAAGAAGGCAGAGGTGTCCGTTGGTACTGTTTCCCGCGTACTCAACAACCAGCCGAACATTGGCCCAGAGCGAAAGCAACGTGTCGTGGCGGCGATGGAAGAGTTGGACTATACGCCCAACCGCTGGGCTCGCGGAATAAGGAGGGGTTCCGCCACGGGAAAAAAGACCGGCCAGATCGCCATGATGCTTATCAATCTGGACGACGTTACGATGCACACGGCTTACATGATGCAATATATTCACGGCGTCCAGCAGGAAATCGCCGCGACAGGCCGCAAGTGCATGTTTGTTACATGGAACGAAAAGTCCGACGGCGATACGATTCCGCAGACTCTTCTCGACGGGGAAATTGACGGTATAATTGTCAAGGGTCATCTGCACACTGACATCGGCAAGCAATGGCTGAGCCGATATCCCAAAGTATTTATTAACCCCTTGCCCGCTTCGCCGGGCTGTGATTGCGTAATGGTCGACTATGAAGAGGGGATCCACGATTGTGTCACGTATCTGGCTTCGTTGGGGCATCGCCGAATCGCGTTCATAGAGATGCGGAAGTTTCATACCAAGCTCCTGGGTTATCGACGCGCGGTAGACGAGCTTGGCCTCGACGCGGACGAGGGGTTGATCTATACCCGAGACGTCGTTTCCCTGTCGAAATTGGAATTGGATTTGGATCGGACGATAGAAAACCTCTGGTCGCTTTCCAAGCCGCCGACGGCCATCCTCAGCAACGACTATTTCTGCGGCGAGATTTACAAGGCTTTGACCAAACACGGCCTGAAGGTGCCCGATGACGTCAGCATTGTCGGATACGACAATGAAACGAGCCACTGCGAAGCGCTTATACCCAAACTCACGTCATTGGACATAAAAGCCGTCGAACTCGGCAAACTCGCGGTCAAACAACTTCTTGAGCGGATACAAACACCGCAGGAAAGTTACCGTAAAATTTTGATTCAAGGCAAAATCGTGGAAAGGGAATCAGTACGAAAACTGTAACCGATGGAAAAAATAAACCAAGGATAAGGGAAATTTGAGAGAAAGGAGCAGAGCAGAATTGATTGGCGAAAAAAGTTGGAAAATTGGTTGTTGGAAACAGTGGAGAGCTTCGGGAGTAACGAAGCCGAAAGAAAACTTTGATGTTTGGAATCACTCTAACACAAGGAGCAGAAACATGAAGAAGGCAATTGTAATAACAATGTGCGTGGCGATGGTCGCCTCGGTGGCGCAGGCGGCTACCGTTGGCTATTGGCGGTTCGAGGGCGATGCTACTGGATATCTCCTGGACTCGACCATCAACAACAACAATCTGGCCGAAGTCGGTGATGTAGCTCGCTACACGCTGCCGGCGACCGGCGTAGGAGCAAACTTTGACGATCCTATTCCGCAGTTCAACACGGCGAACGCCCAGGCTGCCACTTTTGACGCATCCGGAGACGGCTACCGTTGTGCAGATGATGGCGATTTCACCGCTACCACCTTCACCATCGAGGCATACATTAACTGGGACGGCGACAATACCTACTATATAGCCTCGCAGTACGACAGCAGCGTCAACGATCGATGCTGGGCTCTGTATGCCGATCTTGGTTCACACACAGTGCGCGCGTTTTTTAGCGAGGACGGAACAAGCGCAAGTAGCAGCGTCTGGTCCGGTCTTTCGATTGCGGCAGATACGGATTACTTCGTGGCGATGTCGTTTGACCAGTCCGGTAGTGTGGAATTTTATGTCAAGGATCTTTCTGCCGGTACGTGGGATACGTCAACGAAGTCGCATACTATCACCACGCTGCATGACTCGAGCGCTGATTTTAACATTGGCGCTCGCAACAACGGCGCTGCTAGTTCATGGGGCGGCGTGATCGACGAAGTACGCTTCTCGGACACGGTTCTGGGTCAGGATGATCTGCTGGCCTCCGTTCCCGAGCCTGCGACGATGACGCTGCTGTTGCTTGGCCTGCCGCTTGCCCTTCGCCGTAGACGGAAATAAAAGCAGTATTTGAATTGTCTTTTTCATCCTGTGTGTCGGGGCATGGCCGTTTCGTGCCCCGACACACTACTCCTGTTTTTTGCAGGCAGATAACGATTGGCTGGCAAATCCGCAGTTTCCGCATCATAAGGAAACGGTATTATGAATACACGTCGATCATCAAACAATATCAGGCGATCACGCGGTTTTACGCTCATAGAGCTGCTCGTCGTAATCGCCATCATTACTCTGTTGATCAGCATTCTTGCGCCGAGCCTGCAACGCACCAGAAATCTGGCACGCCGGTCTACATGTATTTCAAACCTGAAACAGATCGGCACCTGCTGGCAGATATATTGGAATGAACACAAAAATCACATTCCCGCCAAGGTAACCTCCGATATAAGCTGGTTCGCATGGGGCGGATTTGATACCGGTTCTCTTTCCTTCTCCAGTGCGACACCAATGCCGGAAGACCGAACGCTGTATTCCTATATCGAGTGTAATGACGTTTACAAATGTCCCGATGACGACAGAAACGGTGCGATACATACCGACCAGAGTCGTCCCGTATGGAAGAAATGGGGAACAAGCTATGTGCTCAATCAACCGATGACGAGAGACAGAACGGATAATCGTTTTGACATACCGGAACCCGGGCAGACGATTCTCCTGGGTGATACAACCGTGTATATTTCTCACTATGGATGGGCGGGGCACTATGGTCCATTTTCGTGGCATAGCAACAGTGATTGGTTAAGCAACGTCCTTTTCGCCGACCTGCACGTAGACTACATATTAATTGACACGCCGTATGGTGTAGCCGGAGACGGTTATATTTGGGATCCACACCCTTAAATATGGTATGATTCAGCGTAATGTTTCTGCCTGAACAAATTTCCGACACCAAACATTCCTGCCGGAAATCCCACGTCGAGACAAGCCAAACGAGACAAAGCAAAAGGACTACTATCGTGAAACTGAAGATTGAAGTTATGATGAGCATTTTGCTCGGTTGTGTTTTGATGTGCGGGACAGTTTCAACAGCTGCCGACAAGGCGCAAAACCCCGACGTTAAATCGAAGGCGAAGGGAGCTGCCAAACGTGTAAAAACCGTCAAGGGCACACCATCGCAAAAAGGCGACGTAATCCTGCTGGATGAGACATCCAGCATACGCAAATGGAAGAACGTAGAGCCAAGCAAGAAGCAAGTGAAGTCGGGAGACGTTTCGGGACTGTGGGCCAATCATCCAAAGAAGGATGCTATCCACATCAGGAATATACCGCATGATTGGAGTGGTTACAGGGCTTTGTCTTTCTGGCTTTATTCCGAAGTGGCGAATAATGCGAGGGTAATACTGACTGTTGCTTCCGATAATAAAAAATCGAAAGGTTGGGACTACTACCTGTACCGTATGCGAATCGATTGGAGAGGCTGGAAGAAGTTTGAAATTCCGATGAGCGAATTCTCATCGCGTCGCACTCCCGCGGGCTGGAACAAGATAGACAATGTTTCGTTTACCGCCAAATGGGGCGTCGTCGCCAAGCCCAGAGCCGACACGGTGCTGTACTTTGACAAGATGAAGTTGATAAAGACCCCCGAGAAACGCATCACGTTCATGCGAAGGATTAAACCCTGCACTTTTTACAGGCTGTCAATCGTCAAGAGCGGCGGAGCGGCGATAGTCAAGGTGAGCTGGCTGGATGACAAGATGAATCGCTTAAAGAGCAGGTCGCAATCCCTCTTTTTCCCAAACAGGAATACCGGTCAATACCATGAATTCAGCGGAAGCGCGGCCTCTTTTTCTCTAAATGCAACGTGGGCTGAAGTAACCATAGCCAACGCCCCGGATGTTTCCATGAAGGAGATACGTTTCGTTGAGGATAAAACATTTGCGACGCGTTCAGCTGCCGGTGTCGCCAGGGACTGCCAAACAATGAAGCAGAGATTCCTGGCTCTTTATGCCCTGTCCGGCATAACAGCAGACAAGCAACAGGCGCACGACCTCCGGGAATTTCGTAACGGTGGCGTCAGGAAATCCGACACCAGAGTTGAAGAGCTTATGAAAACCCAGATCATGGACCCCAAAGCCAAGGGCTTCGGATCATGGGGAAAGGTAAAGGATATCAATCACACATTGATATCGTACGACGCGCAGTATTTTCTCGAGCCGTTACGGTTGGCCCGGGCTTATGTCAACCCATACTCGAAGTATCACAAAAACCCGGAGGTTTTGAAACGTATCCATGCTTCGCTCAACTTCGGTAAACAGTTTATCCGCGTTGGCGGGCCGAGACCTTGGAATTGGTGGGCATGGGATATTGGAATTCCCCTGCGACTTTCGGAGACCCTCCTGCTGGTCGGCGACAAACTTGACGGAAAATTGTATCGTGAACTTATTGCGGACCTGTATGACCTTGGCTACAACCCGAAAGAAGGGGGTTTTGCGAAGATAAAAGGGGCTTCGGGAGCTAATGCGCTATGGGTGGCGCGTTGTGCGCTTAATCTGGGCATACTTGAAAAAGACCAGAAACTCCTTCAATTTGCCAGGAAGATATTTCAGAGGGTAAATGTTTTCACTACGATCAATGGTATTCAGGCTGACGGCAGCTACCTTTTTCACGGATCCGGGCTTAACATGGGATATGGGTTTGCCCATCTTTCTGAAACTGCTGTCTATCTGTACATCACAGCCGATACCGGATACTGTCTTGACCGCAAGTCTCTGGCTGCGTACATGAAGTTTTTCAATGATTTCGCGGTCTGGAATGTCTATCGCGGACGGGTAAGCCCCTACACAGTCGGAAGAACAATCGCCAGAGGATCGATCTTCAGCGGTGTTATTGTTGCGGAAGTGGGCCTCTATTTACTGGCAAGCGAAATCAAAAAGATAGAGCAGGACGCAATAGCAACAGTTGCGGATTGGGAAAAAGGACGAAGCGAATCGGTTTCGTCTCTGAAACCAGATATATTTTATCTGCGTACTAAATTGAGGGATAAGCTTGCCGATGCGACTCCTCCACTGATTGGCACGCGATTTTATCTATATTCGGATTATTTCATCGCTCGAAATGGTAACTTCTTCTGCGCGGTGCGAATGAGTTCCACACGCACCAAGGGCTGGTTCAGCATCGGAAACGAAAACCTTCGCGGGCATTACTCCGGCGAAGGAACGCTGGTTCTTATGACCGACGGCAGGGAGTACGAACCGGACACGATTATCACCCAGCCGTGGGACGACCTGAGCGGTATTACACGCGTAATCGGATTGCGCCCACCAAGGGAATCGCTCGGCCAATCGACTTTCGTCGGCGGGATTGAGCTGGGTGACGTTGGCTTGTGCGGGATGGAGTATCTTTTGAGCGCGAAGGGCAAAAAGCTCCAGGCCAGCAAGAGCTATTTCGCCATGAAAAACGTGCTTGTTGTTCTGGGGGCGGATATAAAAGCTACCGGTACGGATACCCCGACCGAAACCATGCTCCTGACGCTGCCGGTACAAAAGGGTGATGGTAATTATTATCTCAACGGCGAGAAGAAAACATTCGCTGACGGTACGAATGTCCTGAAAAACACCAAATCGTTCTACTACCGCAATATCGGAGTGCTTTTCCCCAGCCGGAATCCCACCAGTCTGAAAATTGAAACCCGGACTAAGAACCACTTCTGGATTAACCAACAGCCGCAATATCGCGACAAGCCGGAACTTACCCGACAGTTCTTCAGCCTGCAGGTAAACCACGGCGTCAACCCGACCGACGGGAAATACGCTGCTGTCATATTGCCGGCGTGGAAGCTCGCCGACGTGGTCGCCGCAGCCAAGACTTCGCCGGTCAAAATCGTCCGCAACAACAAAGACATCCAAGCGGTCAAGTATGCCGACGGCAGCTGCGCCGCAGGTGTCTTTTTCAAGGCAGGGAACTGTAAAATTGGCGGGCTTAGCAGGTCGGGCTATCTGGCCTGGAAGAAAGACGGGGGAAAAATCTCAGCCGCGGTGTTCATGTCTCAAGCCGGCAAAGTAACCGTTACGCTGCCCTTTGCAATAGACAAGACTCATCTGCAGAAGTCGATAACGTGCCAAAGCGTTGACAAGGGGTGCTCCGTGATAACCTTAACAGCCCCAGCCAGAACTCAGGTAAACCTCACCCTTTCCAAAACCGACGAATAGGAACTTTATCTTTGCAGGGGGTATTTGCCAACGGGTGTTTTTTGTTGTTATGGCTCGTGCATTTTTGTTTCTCCGAACGGCAGTGCATTTTCCCTTGCGTCCAATAAGCGGAATCTTTCTTGCTGTCCTGCGTCGCCTGGACTTCGCAACGTGGCGGTGGAATTCAACTCTGTCGAATGGATTTAAACGCCGGCCTGGAATCCGGAATTCGCCTGCAGCGGCGCGGCGGGCAGATTGTCCGGGCCGCCCCGGCAGCGGCTGGGATCCCCTACAAAGACCAGCTCGGTCGCTATGCCGACTTCCACAGCCTGCGGCGAAAAGAAAGACAAGGCAATGGTTCTCTCATAACAACTGGATCAAAGAACCGGGGCAAACCAGGTGAGCTAAAGGCTCATGCAGAACTGTCCCCGTTAAAAAACCCTAAAAAAAGATTTGACAAATGCTTGGCGAATCTTTATTAAGTGTATTGATAAATGGAATCGTTTCCAGGAAACGTGTCTTTGGGGTAATGGTGAAAACATGCATTTTACCATAATTGACATAGCGAAGAGGGCATCGGCTTTGCTTCGAGATCACCATTTGCGACAGTGGCTGGATGATTCGTACTCATTCCCGCCACCCGAACCACCGGCTGAACCACCATCCGAACTGCCAGCCCTTCAAAGTCTGCCATCTTTGAACCACACAAATCACGCGGGCAGCGGAAAAATACAACCTGAAACTAACCGGCATTTGAGTAAATTCTCAATGCCGGTTTTTTTATTGGAATCTTTTAAAAAGTTGAAAATTGTGATGGCCTGGCGGTCAGGCCATATCTGTATCTGTAATGATGAAGACGATTGTGGACAGGGTTAGACTTCTTTCAACGAAAGGGCATGAAAATGGAAAAGTCAGGAATGATGGGCGTATTGTTGGGATTGGCTATGTTGCTGGCCGCGATCTCACCGGCGAATGCGGAATTACAGAACAGCGATGTCGAAACGAATGTAACGGGGGGCAATGGATGGCCCGATAATTGGGGTAGAACGGGAACTGCTGGTTTTATGTGGGATACCGCAGTGTTTCATTCCGCCGGCCACAGTCTGAAGATATACAGCAGTAGTACTTCGAAATATGGATATTGGCGTCAGGACACAGGAATCGGAAAAGTAACAGGCGGAGCTACCTATACTCTTGCCGGCTGGCTTAAATGTCACCAACTCAGCGGCAGCGCGGAGTTTGACGTACAGTGGTACAGCGGCAGTACGTATTTGAGCCGTAGCCGTGTGGGAACTATCAGCGGGAGTGTGGACTGGACATATAAATCGGGTAATGTTACGGCGCCGTCTAACGCAAACAGGGCTATAATCCGTGTAATTATGTGGTACAAATCGGGGAGCTTGTGGGCGGATGACATTTTGTTCGCTGCGGTACCGTCGATCCATAATAGCGATATGGAAACGGATGCCGACAGCAATAACTGGCCCGATTATTGGGGCAAAACGGGCACTAATACCTTCGCGTGGGATGCCACGGAATCTCGTTCCGGCAGCCATAGCCTGAAGATGTACAGCAGTAGTACTTCAAAATACGGATATTGGCGTCAGGACACAGGAATTGGGGGAGTGATAGGCGGAGCAACCTATACTCTTGCCGGCTGGCTTAAATGTCACCAACTCAGCGGCCACGCAGAGTTTGACGTACAATGGTACAGTAACAATTCGTATTTGAGCCGTAGTCGTGTGGGAACTATCAGCGGGACTACAAACTGGATATATAAATCAGGTACTGTTACGGCGCCGTCTAATGCAAACAGGGCTATAATTCGTGTAATCATGTGGTACAAATCGGGAACTTTGTGGGCGGATGACATTGTGTTCGTGGTCTCGCCGACGAATGCAAATATTTGTAATGGCGACGTGGAAACGGACGCGGATAACTGGCCCGATAATTGGAGCAGAGTAGGCACTAATACTTTTACGTGGGATGCCACAGAGTCTCATTCCGTCAGCCACAGCCTGAAGATGTACAGCAGTAATACCTCGAAATACGGATATTGGCGTCAGGATACGGGAATTGGAGGGATAATAGGCGGCACAAGATATACTGTTGCCGGCTGGCTTAAAAGCAATTACCTCAGCGGCGCCGGAGAACTTGACATACAATGGTACAGTAACAGTACATATTTGAGCCGTAGTCTTGTGGGTACTGTCAACGGGACTACAGGCTGGACATATAAATCAAATGCTGTTACGTCGCCATCTAATGCAAACAGGGCTTTTGTCCGTGTAATCCAGTGGCACAAATCGGGAACTTTGTGGGCGGATGACATTACGCTCAGCAAAAAAATCGTTACCGTGCTGGAGGATTTTGAAAACGCGGCACTTTTTAACCAGCACTGGAACAAAATCGCGCACCCGCCGGCAAACAC
>JAIORC010000014.1 GCA_021108335.1 Phycisphaerae bacterium | reverse complement strand
CGTAACTTACGGGCACCGCCCAGCCGCCTTCTTCGCCCATTGTCGCCTCGGCGGCGAGGTGCTGCTTGTGCAGGGGTGTGGTCGCTAATGATTCTGACATGCTATTTCCCCTTTTTTGCGGGGGCGGCCGGCTTGGCGGGTTTCGCCGGCGGGGGCTTGAGGAATTTGAACGACTTCAAGATATTCCCCGTCATTTCCATGGCCCGTTTTTCCTGGGTAGCCGGGTAGCAGACGGTCAGTGTATACATTTTTTTGTCCCAGACGGCCTGGACTTGTATCAGGATAAACCTACGGTCTTTCTGTTTGACGGTGACGATTATTTCCAGTGCATTCTGTCCAGCCAGCTTGATCTTTCTGGTGCTTTTGAGTTTCCAGTTCATCGCCTTCATTTTCGGACTGACAGCCGTCCTGACTTTGATGTATTTATCTGAATGCACATCGTATGTGAGGCCTCGCCCGACCGTCAGGCTGACATTTGGGCTGCCCCTGCCGATGAAATCCACGGCGGCGGCGGTAAAGACCTTATTTTTTGATTTGGGCTTACGGCCCATGTGCTTCAGGTGCCACGTCGCCGGGATTTTCAAGCCGAAACCTTCCCGCCAGTCTGTAATCGGTATGGTTGGCAGCTCGAGCGGCAATTCCCAGTGAGGCTGAAGTTTTATCTTTTTGGCGGAATTGACAATTTTATCGGCAATGGCACGGGCCCGGGCGACATCCTGCCCGCTAAGCTCCACCTGCAAAACATACTGCATGTATTTCTTCGGATTTTTGAAGGCCTCGGTCCACGTCGTTATTACGAAGATCGTGCCTGTTTTTTTGCCGTGGTTCCTTTCCACGACTACCTGCCAACCGACACGTTTGCCCCACTTGGCTTCCTTCGTAATGGTAATCTTGCTCTTTTCGTTTTTGGTTTTTTGGCCTCGCTGTATAAATTCCTTTGCCATTTTCTCGGCAACCGCCTGATTGGCCTGGTCGGCAAAAGGCTTGCGGGAAGGAACGGCAAACAACTGCACCGCCTGCCATTTTTTGCCCCGGGACGTATGCCCAACATATATGCCCAAGGGGTTCCACGACAATTGCCGCCTACACTCGGCGGGGAAGGCAATTTTAATACCGGCAAATCCCAGGGGCACCGGCTTGTTGAGTTTTACGCTTTTGTCGCCATCGGCATGGGACACTCCCACAGCCAGCATCACCACAATACCGCACAATCCTGCTACAAAAATTCGCTGCTTCATAAGATTCTCCTGTCACGATTAAATCAGGCGTAAAATTCATTGAATATCCAGATATTTCATCATCGGCGGCGTTTTCGAACTTTCTGATTGGATTTCGCGTTGATGATCTTATTGCGGACTTCCCAAAACTGATCCTCTGGCATCCATTTTACTGTCCCGTCAACGAGCAATACGTTTCGGCCTTCGCGGTCAAAGCCGTAATGTTCATGGACTATGATTGTATCACCCGGTGTATTCTCGGCTGGCGGCAAATAGCCGTAAGCCACGCCCTGTGATTCCTGGCCGGGATATAGAAGGTTTTCTTCGGTAATGTGTCGTTCCTCGACAAGCTGTTGGAGATTCCGGGGATATTGGCCGGACTCGAACTTGCTTAATTCTATCGCAACCGCAATCGTACGGAGGTTTGCCACGGAAACCGCCCGGTTGGCAATCGCTACACTACGTGTGAAGCGAGGAATAATAATCGCTGAGGCTATCGGCGTAACAAAAAAGCCGGTCGCGCCCAGGACAATTCCCGCTATCGCCAGGCCCGGTTTGGGGCGTCTTCTGGCAAGAGCTAGAATCCCGTAGATTATTGCCGGCAGAAAAAACAGGAGCCCCAGGCCGGGAATCCATGCGAGGATGCCAAAAACAATCGCCATCTTGCTGTCTCGGACGGAACCCTGGCGGGCAGGCGTTGCCATGGCGGCGGGTTGTTCCTGCTGGAACACATCCCGGGGCGCTGGTGGCGGCGGGATTGCCGGCGGCACGGGTGGCAGAGGTGGCGGTGTTTGAGTCATAACAATAGCCTTTCTAAAATGCAGGATATTCAAAAACAGTCCCTTTGTAAAGGTCGGAATTTTGCAGGCCTTTATCTCTCTATAGAGGTAATGTCCAACAGGAATACACTTGACGAACAACGGTAAAATATGGATAAAGGCAGGCGATTCAGCGAAAAAAACGAATCTGGATTCTAAGCCCTCCTACCTGAGGCTCGCATTCGTTTTTAGCGGCACAACTGAATTTCCCTGCACAGAGAATTTGTACGCACTGTCTGTCGAGGTGACAGCTTCATTATCAAGAGAAAGAGAGTTGGAAAATGAATCAGTTGTTTAAGGAATTTACCACCCCCGGAAGCGAATATCGCGGTAAGCCGTTCTGGGCGTGGAACGGCAAGCTTGACCCCGAAGAACTCCGCTGGCAGATACGCATTATGCAACGCATGGGCCTGGGCGGATTTTTCATGCATTCCCGCGTGGGGCTGGATACGGAATACCTTTCGGAAGACTGGTTCAAGTGCGTCGAAGCCTGCGTCGACGAGGCCGACAAGTGCAACATGGAAGCCTGGCTGTACGACGAAGACCGCTGGCCCTCCGGTGCCGCCGGCGGATTGATTACGAAAAATCCGAAATACCGCATGCGATCGGTGGCGATGGACGAACTTACGAATCCGCGGGACGTAAAATGGACAGCCGAGACCCTCGCCGTCTTCACCGCGAAGGTCAAAGGCACCGAGGCGTCTAACGTAAAGCGGGTCGCCAAAGGCAAAACGCCCAAGCCGGCAGCCGGCGAATCCATCCTGGTTTTTCACGTCCAATCGGCGCCGTTGAGCAGTTGGTATAACGGCTATACGTATCTGGACGTGCTCAGCCACGAGGCTGTGGGAAAATTTATCGAGGTTACGCACGAGGCCTATCGCAAGCGAATCGGCGAGCATTTCGGCAAAGTCGTGCCGGGCATTTTCACCGACGAACCGAACCATGGCGCGAAGTTTTCTCGAATTCAGGACACGAACCCCGGCAACAATGTTCCCTGGACCGCCAAGTTGCCGGCGATATTCAAGAAGCGTTACGGTTACGATATTCTTGCGCATCTGCCGAAGTTGTTCCTGGACGTTGACGGGGAAGGCGTTACGCCGGCTCGCCTCAATTATCACGATTGCGTTACGTTCCTATTTTCTGACGCGTTCGCCCGGCAGATCGGGCAATGGTGCGAAAAGAATAATATGGCCCATACCGGCCACTTGCTCATGGAAGAAAGTCTGCGGATGCAGGCGTGCGTCGTGGGCAGTTGCATGCGTTTCTATGAATACATGCAGGCTCCGGGAATGGACCTTTTGACGGAATATCACCGCGAGTACGACACTGCGAAGCAGCTCAGCTCGGCGGCCCGGCAGTTTGGGCGGAAATGGCGACTGACGGAAACCTATGGCTGCACCGGCTGGGACTTCCCCTTCGCGGGCCATAAGGCCCTCGGCGACTGGCAGGCGGCGTTGGGGATAAACCTGCGATGCCAGCACCTTTCGTGGTACACCATGGAAGGCGAAGCCAAGCGAGACTACCCCGCCGGAATCCTGCACCAGTCGCCCTGGTGGGAGCTTTATTCCACGGTGGAAGACTACTTTGCCCGCATCCACGCAACCATGACCAAAGGCCAGGAAGTACGCGACCTGCTGGTAATCCATCCGATCGAAAGTGTGTGGATGTACTGCAAGAAAGGCTGGCTGGAAGGCCCGGAGGCGAAAAAATACGACTCCGTGCTGCCGGATATCCGCGACGACCTGCTGGCTGCGAATATCGACTTCGACTACTGCGACGAAGACATCCTCGCCCGTCACGGCAAGGTTGCCGGCAAAGCAGGCCCGGCGCTTGTCATCGGAAAGGCGAAGTACAAGGCCGTCGTTGTTCCGCCGCTGGTTACAATACGCGAGACAACTCTCAATGTCCTCAAGCGGTTCGCCGCTGCCGGCGGTACGGTGATCTTCGCGGGCAAGCCGGCTGGGTATGTAGATGCTGTCGCGTCGAAGGCCGCCGTCGATTTCGCCAAAGATTGCGTCAAGACACCGGCTAAGGGCAAAGCCCTCGTAGCCGCGGTCGAGCCGATCAGCCGACGCGTTTCGATTACAAACGCCGCCGGCGAAGAAATTATCCCCACGCTGCATCTGTTGCGGGAAGATAAAGACGCCTTCTACCTATTCGTCTGCAATACGGGGCACGATTTCCGCGGCAAGGAAATGGACACCCGCGTTCTCGCACGCACCGCTGCCTTCGAAGACGTTCGCATTCGCGGATTCGCCGGATGCACCGGTTCGCCCATGGAACTCGATCCGCAAACCGGCCAGGTCTTTGCCGCGGATGCAAAGGGCGTCGCCGGCGGTTGGGAGATACGCACGTCTCTGCCGGCTATCGGCAGCAGGCTGTTCGTGATTCCCAAAAAGGCCTCCCGGAAGGCCCTGCCGAAGCGCAGGAAGCTCAAAGACGTGAGCGTCAAAAAGCTGGCGCCGCAAAAGTGGGATGTCGCCATGTCCGAGTGCAACAATCTCGTGCTGGATCGCCCGCAATACAAAATCGGCGCGGGCAAGGCCAGGCAGGCCAATGAAATCCTTCGTGTTGACAAGGCTGTGCGAGATGCGATTGGCCTGGCTCATCGCGGCGGCGCGATGGTTCAGCCGTGGGCGCGGGAGAAATCGGAAAACCCGAAAAATATCCCCCTCGAACTCTCATACACCTTCGATGCCGCCGCGATTCCTTCCGGCGACCTGTTCCTGGGGCTGGAACGCCCGGAACTTTACCGGATGCAGGTCAACGGAACCGAGGTCAGCGTCAATGCCGAGAGCGGCTGGTGGACGGACAAGTCGCTTCGCAGGATTCCCGTCGCCCCGTCACTGTTGCGAGTCGGGCAGAACGAGATCAAGCTCTTCTGCGATTACGACGAAAACCATCCCGGCCTGGAAATCGTCTACCTTCTGGGCAATTTCGGGACGAAAGTTCGCGGCACGGACGTGGCGATTACCAAACCCCCAGCCGGCCTTAAGCTTGGCGACTGGGGCAAGCAGGGCCTGGCGTTTTATTCTGGTTCGGTCAGTTACCTGCGAACCATCAGCCCGAAGCTTCGCAAGTCGCAACGGCTGTTCGTGCAGGTGCCGGCTTACCGCGGTGCGGCTGTCCGGGTTCTGGTTAACGGTAAGTCCGCCGGCATGATCGGCTGGGACCCCTGCGAAGTGGACATCACCGATCTCATCGATTCCGACAAAGCCCAGCTTGCTGTCGAAGTAATCGGCCATCGCCGCAATTCGCACGGCCCGCTGCACCAGCGAGACAAAACACCCATAGGCGTTGGCCCGGCCAACTACACAACTACCGGCGACGACTGGATCGACAGCTATAACCTGGTTCCGTGTGGCCTGATGGAACCGCCGCGATTGATCATCAGACAATAGTGAGAAAACCGCGCGGCGGCCTTCCCAGGCCGCCGCGAAACCGCTTTGGAATACGGACAGGCGTGGGTTATGCAGAAGCTGAAACCGCCTTCAGGGCTTCCTGGTATATTGCCAATATGTTTTCCAGGGGCGTATCCGGCTGAATGCAGTGCGCCGGGGAGAATATATATCCGCCGCCTTTTGCGATGACGTCAAGGCGATGCCTGGCTTCGGCGCGGCAGTCCTCGACGGTGCCGTACGGCAATGTCTGCTGCGTGCTGATAAGTCCGCAGAACGCGAGTTTTCCGCGGCAGGCAGCCCTGATCGTCTCTGGGTTCATCCCCGCCGGTTCCGGCTGCATCGCGTCGAGAATGTCGAGGCCCATATCGATGAACGTGGGCATGATATCGTGCGTGTCTCCGCAAGAGTGCATCATTGCCTTGGCGCCGAACTCGTGTGCAAGGTCGTAGAATTTCCCCAGGCGCGGGCGGAATATCTCATCGAAATCGCGAGGCGAAACCATTCTTCCATTCTGGTTTCCGCAGTCTTCGCCAAGGCAGAGGATATCGATTTTCCCGCCGGCTGCCTCCAGGCCGCGACGGGCGTATTCGTAGTAGAAATCCACGCGCTTGTCGATGACAGCCAATCCTACTTCGTCGCGCAGGGCGATATCCATGAGCACCTGCTCCATGCCCCTGCCGCGGGAGACGCCGTTGACGATGTCAGGCATTCCCGCATCACCGAAGCAGATGGCGTAATCACCGTAGCGGTTACATTGCTCCGCCAGGCCGGAGAAATCGAAATCGTCGGAGGTAGGCCATGGGTAATTTTCGACGTCGTCCATTGTCTTGAGGTCAGCCAGCGGCAGGACAACGGCTTCGTCGTACGTACCGGCCTGTCCATGCTCGACCTTGCGATATCCTGCTCCCCACATGTCGTATGTAATACCGTCATGCGATTCCCTGATTTTGCCCCTGTAACCCGGCGCGACCGAGCGAAAATCGACGCCCAGGCATTCGAGGATGTCCTTGCCGGCGAAATGGGCTTCCAGCATCGTTTTAACTTCCGGCGTCAGATAAGTCTGGATGGGAACCCTGTCCGGCTCCCGCCAGTCAAGTGAGCATAAAACTCGTTCTTTGGGCGTCATGATTTGTCCTTTCCTGTAACAGATTCCAGGCGGACGATATACCACAAGCTTCCCGCCATTGTCCAGGCAAAAAATCGTGGGGATTTAAGATGCAGGTTATGCAACTCGTTGCATAACAGAAATTACGAAAAGATAATGGGTGGCCCCCTGGGGGATGAATCGTGCGGAAATATTTTCCCCATTCCCGCGCGGCAATGAAATTCGCGTGGGTGCAAGCACCCACCCTACAAATCGGGTGCCATGCTTCTGCTTGCAGAAGCATGCGCTGGGAGGCACGCATTCCGACACCATTTTCGCGGCGGTCAGGGATGGCCGTTGCGTGGGAGCAGTCTAGCTCAACATCACCTGGCCGCCGGTAACGGGGACGGCCTGGCCGGTTTCGTATTTCTGATCGACCAGGTAATAGACCGCCGTCATCACGTCGGCGGTACGACAGCCCCGGCCCATGGGCACTTTGGCTTCGTATCCCTTGCGGACGTCCTCGATGGTCTTGGCTCCGGGAATCTTATTGGTGCGGAGATACTGCACGAACAAGCCGTTGTCCGGGTCCGACCAGAGCGGCCCGTCGAAGAAATTGCCCGGGCAGATCGAGTTGACCTTTATGCCGTCGTCGATCAACTCCAACGCGAACGACTGGGTAAGCCCCACGCCGCCGAACTTGCTGCCCGCGTAGGCACCGTTACGGTTCGAGCCGACCAGGCCCGACTTGGAATTAATCTGGATGATGTCGCTCATGCCGGCTGGCGAAGCAAGGTGCTGGACAGCCATCACCGGGGCAAACTTCTGCACGCACAGGAAGTAACCCTTGTAGTTGACGGAGGTTACGAAATCGAAATCCTTCTCCGGCTGGGTCTTTACGCTCTGGGCCTTCAGCACGCCGGCGTTGGGGATCAGCAGGTCAAGCCCGCCGTATGCCCGCACGACTCCGTCGCAGGCCTGCTGGACGGATTGACCGTCCGTAACGTCGATACGTACGCCTATCGCCCGGCCTTGCCCGAACCGGTCGCAGATATCAGCCGCTGCCGCCTGCGCGCCGTCGCTGTTGATGTCGGCTAGCACCACCGTCGCGCCCTCGGCTGCGAGACTCTGGGCGATCTCCAGCCCGAACCCCTGGGCAGCCCCGGTTACGACGGCAACTTTGCCGCCCACGCGACCCGTAGCCACTGCCTGCTGATCGTCAACACGCACGAACACGCCCAGGCCTGGGACGATTACCGCCTGCGGACAGTCGCCGCCACAGTCAGAAATTTTCGCCCGCAAGTCGGCGACGATCTGCTCCGCCGTTGCGTCCGCCGGCGGGGCATATTCCAGGCTGTCGGCGTACTTGGCTGTTTTCGCTTCGTCCGAATCGTCGAAGCGATATCGTGCTGCAATTCCGTCGCGCCAGGTAAGCCCGCGTAACGCCGGGCCGATGATGTTTATGATGTCTCGCGTTTCCATAGCCATGGGAAGTATATCTCCTTCGCCTCTTATTGCGGCGTATTGTCTTTAAAAAATTTCTGGATGACGGCAGCGCCGAGCTTCGCCATCGCCGCGATTCGCTTCTCGGCGGTGGCGTAGGCGGGGTTCGGGCAGCCGGCTGCATCCACGAATCCGCACTGCCCGTTGCACACCAGGAATTGGTGGGCCGCCACCACGTACGCGCCTTCCAGGAAGATTTCCTTGAGGTCTTCCGGGACGGGTTGCTCGTTCAGGCAGGTCGGCTCGATTGCCGGCATGTCCAGCGTATTGTGTTCCGTGCCGGCGGTTACCACCAGACCCGCTTCGCGCATCGCCTTGACGTAACGACGCAGCACGTCGGGGGCGTTACGGAGGGGGATGACCTCGGCGCAGTGGATGTTATTCTGCTTGAGGGTGTCGATCAGTTTTTCGACGGGGGCTTCGTAGTCGCATATCGGGCTGGCGCCATCGGCCAATGTCGGGTAGCACGGGATGCCGCCGAAGGCTACGATCAATTCGACAGCCTGGTCGAAATTCACGAAACTCTCCTCGACGAAGCAGCACTTGCCCGCCTTCATCAAGCCGGAGCGTATCTCGCCCTGAACGGCGACGGCGTCTTCAGCCTTGGCCGGCGCGTCGAGAATACGGCTGAGTGTTTCGATTCGCTTGTCGGCGGGGACGTTCGCGAAGAGCGTTTCCTGGAATGCCTGGGCGAGGTGTCGCTCCTGTAGGTAAACCGCGTCGCGATCGCAGCCGTGCCGCTTGACTACCATGTCGATAACCGCTGCCTCGTCAAGGGCGGTGTCGAACCCGCGAGCCTTGAACGTTTCGGCGAGTTTGTCGATCATCGCAGCCATCCGGCCGCGGTCGGACTGCCGAATGGTATCCAGCAGCTCGGCTGCCCGTGGCGTCATGTCGTCGAACAGCGAAATGCCCTTGCCGCAAATGTACATCTTGCCGGGATTGCCCGGATCGTTAATCTTCACGCCGCCTTCGACCAACTCGTCTATCAGCGCGATTATCTCCGTACCGAACAGCGGGAAAATGCCTCGCTGCCGGCACAATTCGGCGAATTCCGCATAGACGCTGTAGTCGTAATAGTTGCCGGCACCGAGAACGCGGACGCCCTGCTCGTCGGCAAGCTCCACCGCCTGGCGGGTGGTTTGGAATGCGGAGAAATTCGGCGGCAGGTGAATGTGGGCATTTGCCTTCAGTTGGCCTTGCGGAGCCAGACCCGCCGCGGCTGCGTTTTGCAAATCTTCCACGCCGCCGAGGCTGCGCATGACATCCGTTGCTTTTTGTGTTTGTGACATTGATATCTCGTTTACGTTCTTTTGCTCAGTACGTCGTTTTCGTACGCTCTGACTTCGTCCAGCCATGCCGTCCCGACGGGCGTATTATTTTTCATGCAGTAGTAATCCCACACCGCGCCGGCGGGGAGGGTTTTGACCTCTTCCAGCATCGCCAGCCTGCCGGTGTAGTCGCCGTCGGCTTCCAGCTTCCTGAGCATTTCGGTCGGCTCGAGCATCGCCAGCAGCAGGGCCTTTACCATGTTGCGGGTTCCGATAACCCACGCGGCGATGCGGTTGATGCTGGCGTCGAAGAAGTCCAAGCCGATGTGCACCCGCCCGAGATAATCGCCCCTGACCAATTCCTCGGCGATGGCCCGCAACTCGTCCGTCAGCGTTACCACGTGGTCGCTGTCCCACCGCACGCCGCGGCTGACGTGCAGCAGCACCTCATCCACCCAGTTCAGCACGGAAGAAATCTTGTCGGAAATCACCTCGGTCGGATGAAAATGCCCCGCGTCGAGGCACAGCAGCGTCTGGTTCTTCATCGCGTAACCCATGTAAAACTCGTGCGAGCCGACGACATACGACTCCGAACCGATCCCGAAGAGCTTGCACTCCACGGCGTCGAGGTTGTGCCTGGGGTCGAGCTTCTCGGCGAAAATCTCGTCGAGCGACCTGGCTAGCCGTTGACGCGGGCCTTTGCGATCCACGGGCGTGTCCTTGCTGCCGTCGGGAATCCAGACGTTCGTTACGCACGGGCTGCCAAGCGCTTCGCCGATGGCTGCGCCGATGCGGCGGCAGGCGATGCCGTGGCGAATCCAAAACGCGCGGATGTCGTCGTCGGCGGCGCTGAGCGTAAAGCCGGCGTCGGCCTTGGGATGCGAGAAATACGACGGGTTGAAGTCCATGCCCATTCCCTTGGCCTTGGCCCAGTCGATCCACTTGGTGAAATGCTCGGGTTGAAGTTCGTCCCGCTCCACGCGGCCTTGCGTTTCGGCGTAAATGGCGTGGAGGTTCAGCCGGTGCGTTCCGGGAATCAACTCCAGGGCTTTGTCCAGGTCGTCGCGAAGTTCGTCGGCGGTGCGGGCCTTGCCGGGATAATTGCCCGTAGCCTGAATTCCGCCGCCGGACAGTTCGGCGTCGGCGGTTTCAAACCCGCCCACGTCGTCGCCCTGCCAGCAGTGCATGGAGACGGCGACTTCGGCAAGGCCAGCCATCGCTTTTTCGGTGTCGACGCCGAGGTCGGCATATTGCCGGCTGGCGATTTCGTACGCTTTTTCGATTGTTTCCGTGGTCATGCTTTTTCCTTTATGGTCTGGAACTTCCACCATGCGTCTTCCCACGAATCGCTTTGGCGGGGTGTGTATTCCGTGATTTCAAATGAACGGCGAATCAGTTTCCGCGCTTCGGCGTGCGAAGCGATATGCCCCAACGCCTCCGCCTGGACAACCAGGTTGCCGATAGCACTGGCCTCGACAGGCCCGGCGAGAACCGGTAATCCGGTAGCGTCGGCTGCGAACTGGCAAAGCAGCTTATTCTGTATGCCGCCGCCGATAATGTGAATGCGGTCGATAGGCATATCCTGCACCTGCCGCAATTCTTCCAGCACGCAACGGTATTGCAGCGCGAGGCTTTCCAGGCAGCAGCGGATAAACGCGCCGGGCGAATCGCAGACCGGCTGATCCGTTTCGCGGCAGAATTCCGCGATGGCCTCCGGCATGGACGGGGGGTTGAGGAACCGCCCGTCGTCGGGGTCAATCAGGCTGACGAACGCCGTCGCCTCGGCAGCCTGCTGCGTCAAATCCGCATAGGCATATTCGGTATCGAACCCCGCCCGGCATTGCTGGATCAACCACATGCCCATGATGTTCTTCAACAGGCGGATCGTCCCGTGAACCCCGCCCTCGTTGGTAAAGTTGAATTTTCGCGATGCCTCGGTCGTAATCGGATGATCGATCTCGATTCCCATCAGCGACCACGTGCCGGAACTGATATACGCCCAGTTCTCGCCCTCAGCCGGCACAGCCGCCACGGCTGAGCCTGTATCGTGCGTCGCCGGGGCGATTACCGGAATCTCGCCGAGGCCGGTCGCTTTTTGCATATCGCCGGTCAGTCGTCCGATTTCCGTACCCGGCTGAACGACATCCTGCATAATCGCCGGCGAAACGCCCACCGCCTCCAGAATTTCGGCATCCCAGGCATTTTCGTGAATGTTGAAGCATTGGGAGGTCGTGGCGTTGGAGAATTCCGAACAGGCCTTGCCCGTCAGGCGATAGTGCAGGAAATCCGGTATCATCAGCAACGACTCCGCCGCCGCCAGCTCCTCCGAGCCAGCCTCCGACAAAGCCAGTAACTGGTACAGCGTATTGAACGGGAGAAACTGTATGCCCGTCTTCCCGTAGATTTTCTCCGCCACGATACGCTCGAAGCATTTTTCCATCATGCCGTCCGTGCGGTGGTCGCGATAAGCTACAGGCCTGCCCGTCGGCTCGCCGTCGGCGCCCAGCAGCACGAAGTCGACACCCCAGGAATCCACGCCCACGCCTTCGATGGGCATGCCCGCGTCGCCGGCAGCTTTCAAACCGGCTATTATCTCCCCCAGTATCCGGGACAGATTCCAGTAGAAATGTCCGTCGTCGGAGTCCATGCCGGTAGGAAACCGGGCGATCTCCTCAAGCTCCAGACGATCATCTGCCAGGGTTCCGCGGATTACCCGTCCGCTTTCGGCTCCCAAATCAACCGCAAGATAATTATGCATGTCGTCAAACCTGCTTTCTGCGGTAGGATTCCACTTCCCAGTTTTCGATAAAATCGCCGGCGGCCTTGTCCAGATACGCGATGCCGCCGAACGCATCAGCCAATTGGATTATCAACGCCCCGTCCTGAGCGAGTTCCAGTGCAAGGCCTGCGTTCTTCTGGCTGTTGCCCACGCCGAAGACGCCTGCGTCACAGGATACGATTCGCGGGGAATATCCGTAGGCCTTGATAAACTCGGCTATCGCTTCGGCAGTCGGCTCGGCGGTTAAGGCGTGGGATTTATGATAGACAATATGGTCCGGCGAAATCGCCCCGGCGGCGACCGTGAACGCGCCCGAGGCGCAAACGCCGGCAGCGTCTTCGGTGCCTATCGTCTCCCGCAATTGCTTTTCCGTCGTTTCGACGGCCTGGGCTGACGGGGCTACGCCGATTTCAAGTTCCATCGCGATACCAGCCTGGCTGTAGCGTTGGCGGAGGCTATCCATGATTTCGGTATGGAGGCAGCGGATTTCTTCCGGTGTATCCGCCGCGATGAACACGCCGTGATTTTTCAGGAACACGACGCTCGGCTGGCGGCCATGGCGGGCGGTGTAGGCCTGGATTTCCTCCCGCACCCGCATGCAGAGCGTGTAGCCGGGGTCGATATAGTCGATCCACAACGCGTCGGGAAACATTTCCGCGCAAGCCTCGGCGCCGCCTGCAGCGCAGGTCATGCCGTTCACCAGGGCTGGGTGGGTGTGAACGACGTAAGTTGCCTGGAAGGAATTATGCAGCGGCGCTTCGACAGAAGGCCTGCCCGTCGCGCCCGGCTGGACCGCCGCAGCCATGATGTCCTTTACCATAACTTCGCGGGCAGCGGAATCTTCCGGCGGAGTCATTTCGTAAAGCTCCGCGATTTTTCCGCGATCCATCGCGACAAACGACTCCGCCGTCATCCCGCCCAGCGTAGTTCCCGAAGGCTTGACCCACAGGGTCGCCTGGTCTTTGCAGGAAGTGTTCCCGCCGCCGCCGCGAACATAATCCACCGTGCCGAATTCGTGCGAAAGCCCCGTAATTGCATCTAACATATCCATTTTAACATCCTGCCTGTTACCATAACAAATGTGCCAGTAATACGTTAACGTTATGAAATTCTATACCTTAAGGTAAACCGCCGGCTTTGCCGATAAATATGTGCAGGGCATTATTGATAACTACTGAATTACCAGTGAATTATCACTGTTTCACGCAGGACTTCCCGTCAGGCGGTCATCCGATGCCGGCAAGTCGTCTTTGGGATCGACGAATGATGGCCAAACAGGCGATGCAGGGAGCATAATTATATTTTATGTTCGTATTTAATCAATACCATTTTGCAGGATATGTAATAAAATAAACTTATACACTACGATGCAGGGATCGGAAGTGAGGAAAGTTTTTTTAGGGTTCTAGAAATCGTAATTGCGGAAGTGCGCAATTCGATGTAAAAAAGTCTCCACTGGATGTGTTTCGAGACGGGATTTGTGGAAAGTTAAATCATGGTAAATCTGCGAGCTAACATCTTTGCAAGAATGATTATGATCATCCTGCTGTTAATTGTAACAGTCAGTATTATCTGCCTATTCGTATTCCATCACCTTCGCAAGGAGATACTCCGGGGCTACAAGGATCAGGCGACACTCGTTACCAGAGAGCTTGAAAAATCGGTTCGTAACGATACCCCCGAATTGGCACAGAACCCGCTTCTCCAGTTGATGTATACCGATGGTGTTTTGTACGCCTTCGTCGAGAAGGACAATCAACCATATGCCAAGGTTTCCGCCGAAGATATCCCCCAGAGAGTAATGGGGCGTCACGGCGCAACAACCAATTCGCCTTCCGTATGGGAATATTACGACGATAACGGGATCGAATGTTTCGATGTCAACATACCGATAGGGAAAACCGGCGCTATCCTGCACGTGGAACTCCGCAAGGATAAAATCGATGCGAGAATACGTCCCCTGCTCATCTACATCGCCAGTCTTGGCTTCGTAGCCGTGGTAATAGGTCTGCTGCTGGCGATGTCCGGCACGCATTGGACAACACGCGAGGCGGAAAAAGTTACCGAATCGCTACGGGAATCCGAGCACCAGTATCGAGGGATATTTGAATCCGCAGCCGACCCGATGTTCATTATCGACAACGACAATAAAATCGCCGCCGCAAATCCCATTGCCTGCCAGAGCTTCAATTACAAACGAGAAGAACTTCTCGGGCGTCCAATGCATGACATCCTGTCCTACGATCATTATGAACGCTACGACGAGTTCATACGAACGGCAGAAAAAATGGGCTATTTCCTTGGCGAGATAACCGTGTTGCGTAAAGGCGGCATGACCGCGCACATGGAATTTCACGGCTCCATGATTCGCCTTAAGGAAAGGGATATGGTGCTGGTTATCGCTCACGACCTGACCATTCGCGACAGGACCGAGGCGGAAAGTAAAATAGGGGATAAATCCCAGCGTACTCAAAAAATAGAAAGCCTCAGCACGTTGGCCGGCGGGCTGGCGAACGACTTCAACAACCTGATGGCCGGCATACTAGGCAACTCGGACCTGGCCTTGGCGGAAATGGCATCCACCTCCCCCGGCAGAACGAACATGGAGAATATTAAAGACGTCGCTACCAGGGCGTCGAATCTGATCAACCAATTGCTGGTCTTTTCCGGCAGCGGACAATTCAACAAGGAACCAGCCGATCTCAACTCCGTCCTGGCGAACATGGCCCCCATCATTAAGAAGGCCATTCCGCCGAGAATCAGCCTGCAGTACGAGCTGGAAAACAAAATACCACCCGTTGAAATCGACGTGGCACAAGTTCACCAGGCCCTGATGAACCTGATATCCAACGCCGCCGAGGCTATCGGGGGCAGAACCGGGGCAATCACCATTCGCACGGGCGTAATGGAGGCCCGCCAGGCGTATTTAGCCAACAGCTACATTAACGAGAACCTGCCCGAAGGCTGTTACGTGTATCTCGAAGTTTCCGACACAGGCCGGGGAATGAACCTTGAAATACAGTCCAAACTCTTCGATCCGTTTTTCACCACGAAGCTCTCCGGCCACGGCCTTGGCATGGCGGTGGTGATGGGTATTGTTCGCGGCCACCAGGGCACCATCAAGGTTTACAGCGAAGAAAACAAAGGCTCGACGGTCAAAATCCTGCTGCCGGCAAGTAAAATTTCCCCCAAAGAAGTTCTGCAGGAAGACGTCGATATCGAAAACTGGCGGGGCGAGGGTACTATCCTGATTGTCGATGACGAAGACGCCGTTCGCAATGTTACCCGCATGATGCTGGAGCGACAGGGGTTTACCGTTCTGACGGCCCGGGACGGAAGCGAAGGGGTCGATCTCTTTGCCCGCCATTCCGCCAAGATCGTTGTTGTAATGCTGGACATGACAATGTCTGGTATGGACGGAGAGGAAGCTTTCTATGAAATGCGGGAGATACGCAGAGATGTAAAGGTCATCCTGATGAGCGGATACGACAAACAGGAAACAACCAGCCGTTTTGCCGAAGCTGGCCTGGCAGGGTTTGTCTCCAAACCGTTCTCACTGGACGTGCTGCTAAAGAAAATCTACGCCACACTGCACCCATAGGCGGCAGATGTTTTCAACCTGTTGCGAGCGTCAAAAAAACTTCTTCACCAACCCCAGAACCCCCTGCTTCCAGGGCACGCGATGGCTGATGCCGCTGCTGCTGCGAATCTTCTCAATGTTTTCCAGGTACCAGCGATAATTACGGATCAGGGCGTCCTTGTTGGAATATTTGGGCACGAAGTCCAGTACCTTCCGGGCCTTGTCGATGGACACGAACGAATCTTCGCAAGCCGTCTCGTAAACCCACTTGTAAAGCGGCGACAGCTTCATCGCCTCCAGAATTTTCAGCGTCCAGATTACAGGCCGGGCGGGGAAACTCCGAATCTTCTTGCCGAAACCCGCGTCATCCAACACCGCCTGGAAATCTTCCTTCATCGTGGTGAATTTCTCCGCCCCGATATTGAATGTGTCGTTGGCAATCCCCTCGTCCAGCGTAGCCGTCAGATATATCGCTTCGCAAAGGTCTTCGACGTCCAGCAGTTGATATCGATTATTCCCGCTGCCGATCATCGGGAAGCCCCTGCCGTCTTTTGCCCAGTCGTACAACATGGCAAACACGCCCAGCCGCTCCGGGCCTATGAACGATTTCGGGCGGAGAATCGGCACGCACATGCCCTTTGCCCGGAATTCCAGGCAAACCTCCTCGGCAAGAATTTTCGCCTCGCCGTATGCTCCCACGCCTATTTGCTTATCGTCCTCGAAAATCGGATGATGATCCGGCACGCCGTAAACCGCCGTGGAAGATACGTGAATCGCCCGCTTCACGCCGGCGGCTTCGGCAGCGGCCAGCACATTCCTCGTGCCGTCAACATCGGTCGAGAAAATATCTTCGCGGGAATACAGCGGCAAGGCGGCTGCGCAGTGAACGACCATCGTCGCGTCAGTCATGGCGTCGGCTACGGCAGCCGGGTCGCGAATGTCCCCGGTAACGATACGCACGTCGTCGCAGCAGTCGTCGTAATCGAAGGGGGATATGTCTAGCGAGGTTACCGCATGGCCCCTGGCCAAGAGATATCGCACGAGGTTAATGCCCAGAAATCCCGCACCGCCGGTTACTGCGAAACGTTCCATTTGTCCTCTCGCATCACGGAGAAAGAGTTCCCGTATCCATATCCAGAATCGCCAATGCCGCCGGATGCGCCCCATAGAGAATCACGACCACGACCAGCACCACGTATGTCGCCACCACCAGCCATAGAATCCTGTCAGCCAACAGCACGTTCACGACGTCGCCCTTGTGCATCCGCCGGCTGACGCAATCGTAGCGGAACAGGCCGTAAATCACCAGCGGAATGGTCCAGACCAGGTGCGCCGAACCAATATGGTCAACGGTACGCGGAGCCAGGCAGTACAGGGCGTAGGTCATAATCGCCATCGCCGCCGAAACCGTCAACATGCGATCCAACTCGCCGGGCGAATATTCACGATTGACCGTCCGGCTGGTCGCGGCGACGTCTTCCGGCAGGTCGGCAAGTTCCGCCCGCCGCTTGGACAGTGCGATATACAGGCAAAGCGTAAACGTGCAGACCACCAGCCACGG
>JAIORC010000144.1 GCA_021108335.1 Phycisphaerae bacterium | reverse complement strand
TGAGCCAAACCACAAATCCCCACGTATTCGATCTGCTGTTGAAAAACCTGGACCATCGCGATGAGTCCATGGTTGCCGCAACCGCCGAAGTGCTTGGCCTGACAGGCGATCCGCGGGCAGCCAAACCTCTTTATGCCTGTTATCAGAAGAAAAGAACACCTGTACGCGTTAAAGACGCCATCAAGTTCGCAATGAGCAGCCTCGAAATAGAAGTAGTCTTGCCCATCCTCAAGCCGTGCCTGGCAGATAGCATGTCCTATGAACGATACGGTGCCATGGACATATTGGCCTACATAGCCCCGGTAGAAGCAGTGGATGTCCTTGTGGATTTGCTCAGTGAAGGAGTTACCGCTATACGCGAGAAGGCCGCGGAAACGCTTGTGAAAATCGGCAAGCCTGCCGTACCGGCGCTTCTGAAGGCCGCGAAACATTCCAACAGTTTAGCCGCCATCGAATCTATTAAAATTCTCGGCAAGATACCCGACCCCCGTTGTGTTACCGCCCTGACGGCTGCCCTGCGCAGTAAACACCACGGTATCGCCCAAGCCGCCGAAAAGGCCCTCAAAAATACAGATAAACAAATTGAAACCGCCGAAGGTACCGCGATCGAATCTCCAACCGTTACCGCCCTTTTGCCCGTGTTGCGGCGTTCGAGTACAAAAGAAAAAGTGCGGGCATTGGGGATTATAAGCTCTAAGAAGAGCGACCCGCGAGTCTTCCGTATCCTGATGAAAGCCACGTCCAACCCCGATAAAAAAATTCGCGCCACTGCAACCCAAAGTCTGGGCAACCTCAAGGACAAACGGGCTATCCCTTACTTCTTCAGGGCTTTGCAGGATTTAGATGGAATTGTACGAAAGCGTGCCGAGAGAAGCTTGATGTATCTCGTTGAACCTTCTCATGTTCCGGCTCTCGTGCGTCTTCTCAAAGCCCAAGGGCTTGCCTCTCCTCATGCCGCCTGCCTATTGGGAAAAATCGGAACACCCGCAACATGGCAGCCGATGTGGGAAGCCTTGTATTACTTGAATAAACATACCAGTCGGCAAGCAGCACAGGCTTTGCGAAAACACATAACACAGGCGGACGTCAAGAAACTGGACAAGGCGTTAAGAAGCCCCCACAGGCATATTCGCGGTAATGCAATACTCCTATACAAAAAAATCGGCGGCAAGGAAATGGTCAAGCCACTACTGATCCTGCTACAGGATAAGGATATCTCCATTTCCAACGCCGCAGCAGACGCCTTTGAAAACACAGACGACTATAGTGTTCTCAAGCCGCTGCTTAACCAGGCCATCCGGGCCAAAAAGAAATATAAGCCTTGGCGAATTTCTCGCGCCCTGTCAAGACTGGTTGTCAGGGACTTTAAGCCCTTCATAAAACTACTCCAGTCCAAAGATTTCCAGTCTGAACATTGCCAGCGGCGTTTGGCCGCCCACCTGCTCGGCAAGACCAATAACAAACAAGCCCATGTCGCACTGCGACAATTTGTAGAAAAACATGATCTGGATGTTACGTTATCCTGCTATCAGATATTCAACGACCTGAAGCTATCCAAGGGCATTGAAGACTGCCTGATCGACGTAATGAACAATCACGGTGGTGGGTACGGAATGGCCAGTTGCTACCTCAATTCCAGCAACTCGAAACTCCGCAAGGCGGCAATAAAATGGGGAAAAAAGAACGGGTACAGGATCATTACTACATACAATACACACACGATAAACAAACCAAAGTAAGATCGGATACCATAGCTGGAGCGAAGCCGTAGGGTAGACTTGCCCCCAGGGGGTGCTCCCGCCCACGCGGTTTCTCGAAGTTCGGATACTTCATGACGTTTTTGCACAAGCGGAGATGACATCGTATAATATTCCTGACCGGTATAAACGAGGAGGTAAAGGAATGTCCCTGTTTAAACTGCTGAGAATCGTCGGGCTGGTTGTCGGGCTGTGCTTTCTGCTGTGGTACTACTTGCCGGGCGGAGACGAGCCAAATCCTGCCACCAAAATACCGAAAGATATTTTGGAGACAAGATCGCGGCGACAGACCAAGCCCAAGCCTGATCCGAAAGATGACCCCAAATACATACTGGCTTTGGCTTCGAAACATGACGAGCAATCCGCTGGCGAGATGATACGACTGCTGGCTGTTCATGCACGACGGTCATGGACAGCAGAACTCCTCCAGCGGGATACGGCATACCAGGTGAGAAAACGGGCTTGTCCGCGTTTATATCGAGTTCGACAAGAGCCGTGCCATTTATTCCTTGTTCAAAGAGTATTGAGTCAAACCACAAATCCCCACATATTCGATCTGCTATTGAAAAACCTGAACAGCCACGAGGATTCCATAGTTACCGCAACAGCCGAGGTACTCGGACTGATAGGCGATTCGCGGGCAGCCAAACCCCTTTATGCCTGTTATCGAAATAAAAAAAGAATCAAAAAAAGATATTCTCGCATTAGAGACGCCGTCAAGTTCGCAATGAGCAGATTCGACATAAAAGTGGTCTTGCCCATCCTGAAGCCGTGTTTGACAAACAGTACGTCCTTTGAACGATACGAAACCTTGGACATATTGGCCTACATAGCTCCGGTAGAAGCGGTAGATGTTTTCATAGAATTGTTCAATGATGGAACCACCGCCATACGCGAAAAGGCTTCGGAAGCGCTTGTAACAATCGGCAAACCTGCCGTGCCGGCACTTCTGAAAGCCATGAAGCATCCCAAACTTTCAGTCGTTCTCGAATCGATTAAAACTCTCGGCAAGATACCCGACCCCCGTTGTGCTGCCGCGCTGACGAAGGCCCTGAACAATAAATACTACTATATCGCCCGCGCCGCCAAAAAAGCCCTCAAAACTCTCAAAGAGACAAATATACAAGTTGAAAACACCGAAAACGCAGCTTCCACCACACCGGCCTGCGAGACAATCGGGTCTCCAACCGTTACCGCCCTTTTGCCAGTGTTACGACATTCGAACACAAGAGAACGGATACGGGCACTGCGGATTATAAGCTATAGGAAAAGCGATCCACGAGTCTTCGATCTCCTGATGAAAGCTACCTCCGACCCCAACAAAGACATTCGCAACGTCGCGACAACAAGTCTAGGCAACCTCAAGAACAAAAAGGCTATCCATTATCTCCTTAAAACTTTGGAAAATTCAGATATAAACATACGAAATCGCGCCGAGAGAAGCCTGGTGGATTTGCTTGAACCTTCTCATATTCCAACTCTTGTGCGTCTTCTCAAATCCCAAAACCACGCCTCTCCTCACGCCGCCAACTTGCTGGGAGAAATCGGAACACCCGCAACATGGCCGCCGATATGGGAAGCCTTGTGTCTCTCGAATGAGCATACCAGTCGGCAAGCAGCAAGGGCTTTAAAAAAACACGTAACAAAAGCGGACATCAGTAAACTGGACAAGGCATTAAAAAGTCCTCATAAACATGTTCGCCGTGATATAGTAGTCCTATACAACAAAATCGGCGGTAAGGAAGTGGTCAAACCGCTGCTGGTACTGTTGCGGGACAAAGACATCTCCGTCTCCTGCGCCGCCGCAAACGCGAACGTTTTTAGAAAAACGGATGACTACAGTATGCTCTGGCCGCTGTTTAACCAGGCCGTCCGGGCCACGGGGGAAAAAAGGTATAAGTCCTGGCGGGGTTCTTGTGCCCTGCCAAAACTAGTCGCCAGGGACATCAAACCCTTCGTTAAGCTACTCCAGTCCAAAAACCGTCCAAAACGACGTATGGCCGCCTACCTGCTCAGCAAGACCAATAACAAAAAAGCCTATGCCGAATTGCGGCAATGTGTAAAAAAGCATGATTTGGATATCACGTTGTCCTGCTATTGGATATTCAACGACCCGGAGTTATCCAAAGGCCTTGAAGACTACCTGATCGACGTAATGCACAATCACGGTGGCGGGTACGACATGGCCAAGTGCTATCTCAATTCCAGAAACCCGAAGCTCAGCGACGCGTCAGAAAGCTGGGGACACAAACACGGATATACGGTTACTAGACTATCCATACCTATATTCACCACACATACGAATACGAAAAAGGTATCAAAATAAGTTTGCCTTTCACACAACAGTGGTTTTGGAGCGGGACACCAGGCACATTCCGTTTTTTTTGCAGCTCATTGTCCGGCAAATCCGCTTCCAAAACCTTGACAAGTCGCCGCGAGGGGCGTATCATTCGTCGGTTTGCGGGTTAACCGCCCGTGTTGCCGGGAAAACAAGCCGGGAGAGATATCGCCTTGGCCAGAAGAAAACACAATAAAGCATTGTTCGAAGTCCTGTCAAAACCAGATGGGGCTTCGTCGCCGCTTAGCGTACCGGACTGGATGAAGAGCACTCCCACCGAACAGGCTGGGCAGCCCGAAGTCCCCGCCGCTATGGACGAGGCAAAAAAAGACGAAAAAGTCGAATCGGTCGAAATGCCCAAGGATGACCAACTGGTCATCGAGGACCCGGCGGAAACGACTGCAATAGCGCCGGCCGACGAGGAACTCCTTACCGAAGCAGATGTTATAACTGAAGAATCTGCCGCAGAAGAAGTAGCTGAGAAAGTAGAACCCGCCGCAGCGGTGGTTGAAGAACCTGCAGTTGAGGCGAAAGTTGAAGATATGGCGGAAGAAGGCTTCGAGGAGCCAGAGCAGCCTCAAGAAGAGGCCGGCCCGCCGCCGATACAGGCAGTTACGGAAACGCCACCGCCCATTCAGCCGGCCCAGGCCGTCAGGACTATGAGGCAGGTGCTGGTGGAGACCCAGTCGCTTGGGCCTTGGATGCAGATGTCGCAGTTGCAGGCGATGGTGATGTTGGGCGTGGTTCTGATACTGCTGGTGGCTGCGTTCGTCGGCGGCAGACTAACCGCACCAGCCCCGACAGGCGATCCCGGCGGGCAAGGCCAGCCGGGCAGAATAGGCGAGCCGGTTGGAAAAATCGGCGAGCCGGTTAAGGCAGTTGCGGGCCAACGCGATCCGAAGAGGCAATACTTGCTTATCCAGGTGCTCAAGGGTGACAGCGATGCTGATAAGGTCGAGGCGGATCGGATTATCATGTTCTGTGAGAAGCGTGGTATACCGGCCGATATGGTAACCATTGGAAAAGCCAGGCCTCGTGTCGCCGTTTGGTGCCTTTGGGGCTTTTCCTCGGCGAACAGCGATGTTGCCCGGGCACACGCGAAAAGAATCGAAGATATCGGGAAAAAATATTTCAATAAATTTGGTACGTACAAATTTCTCCAACGACGTAAAGGGAAATTTGCCCCGTTTTATTATCCGGGGAGCAATGAAGAGAAACGGTAACACCGCCCAAACGGCGCGTGCAGTGAACAGAGAACCAGGAATCAAACGGATTCAGGAGCAAGAAGCATGAGTATTGACAGATCTTTAAAATCAAGTGGCGGGCTTAAGGGTAAGCGGAGCGTGCTGACCCGGGCTGAGCGAATCATGAAAATGTCCGAAGAAGGCAAATTCGACGCCGAAAGCGACAGCCCGTTCGGACTGCCGAAAATGCGCACGATTCGCGCCAAAGTCGGCGGCAAAAAGAAGAAGGAAGCCACCGAAGAAGAAGAAACAACGGAAGAAGAAAACTCCGAAAGTTAATCGGGCTACCAACAATGAGATTTCACGCGAGCCGCAACCGCCAGGGAAGCGGCTCGTTGTTATTCGACTGTTTATGTCGCCGTAGCACGAGATTTGGGTGGCATGGCGACACCGAAGGGGTCGCCATGAAGGGACCCGCAAACAAATGGAGAACGCCATGTCATCGCATATCCACCGAATCGCTGATCGAATGGAATTGCTGGACGCATCGGGCATACGCAAGGTTTTCGACCTGGCGGCGAAGATGGCCGACCCAATCAATCTTTCGATAGGCCAGCCCGACTTCGACGTCCCCGAGTCGATCAAGGCCCATGCCATCCAAGCCATCCGCGACGGGCGGAACAAGTACACCCAGACCCAGGGCACCGCCGAGTTGCGGGCTGCGATCGCCGAGCGGTGTCGCGAAGAATTCGGCTGGGCCGACGCACTCGAAAGGCCTTACCTGATTACTTCCGGCGTATCCGGCTCGCTGCTGCTGATTATGCAGGCGCTGGTCAACCCCGGCGACGAGGTGGTCTTTACCGATCCTTATTTCGTGATGTACTCGCACCTGGTGAATCTTTCCGGCGGCGTGCCCGTGCCGGTGGACACCTACCCGGATTTCCGCCCGGACATCGACAAAATCGCGGCTGCGATAACCGACAAAACCCGCATGTTGATTATAAATTCCCCCGGCAACCCGACCGGGGCGGTCTACACCGCCGACGAGTTGCGGGCCATCGCCGAATTGGCCGGCAAACATAACCTGCTGGTCGTCTCCGACGAAATCTACGACCTGTTCTGCTACGATCAGCCGTTCGTTTCGATGGCGGCGTTCTACGAAAACACGCTGCTGCTGCGTGGGTTCTCCAAAAGCTACGCCATGACCGGCTGGCGGCTCGGCTGGGCGACCGGCCCTGCTGCCATCCTGGAAAAAATGACCATGCTCCAGCAGTACACCTTCGTCTGCGCCCCGAGCATGGCCCAGGCGGGCGGAATCATCGCACTGGAAACCAACATGTCCGAACAGATCGCCGCCTACCGCCAAAAGCGGGATATGGTCGTCGATGCCTTGGGCGACACATTCGGCCTGGTCAAACCCGGCGGAGCGTTTTACGCTTTCGTGCCGGCTCCGGCGGGGGAAACCGCCACCGATTTTGTTACGCGGGCGATAGAAAACAACGTCCTGATAATCCCCGGCAACGTGTTTTCCACGAAAGACACGCACTTTCGCCTCTCCTACGCCACCAGCGAAGACAAACTCGCCGAAGGGCTGGAAATATTGAAGAAGCTGGCAAAAACGGGTAAAAACAGGAACCGGGAACTGGGAACCGGGGAAAAACAGGAACGGTAAACCGGGGAAAAACAGGAACCGGGAACCGGGAACCAGGGAAAAACAGGAACTAGTATTCCGTTCCGTAAAAAATGTTGGGTGCCATGCTTCTGCTTGCAGAAGCATGCGGTAAAAAAGACGCGCCGGTGCCGTGGCGGGAAGCGAAGCTTTCAGCCACGAAAGATAGATACACGATGGCGAATGGTATGTTTGGGTGGCATGGTCCCCAGGGGACCATGTGTTTTTCGTCCCGCGAACCAGATGCGAGGGTGGCGTAGAAATTGTGAATGTTTGGGTGGCATGGCGACACCGTCAGGGGTCGCCATGATGAATGGCGCATAAATTACCAATATTGGGTGGTTTTGAGAAAGGGATGACGCAGAAATTGTGAATCGCTCTTTCATGGCTACCCCGCAAAAAACACGCGGGGTTTCCATGCCACCCGACATCGTGGGAAATTGTCGGGTGCCCCCCAGGGGGCTTGTTACGGACTCCATCCCCCAGGGGGCCACCCAGCCCAACATTAGCTTTCAGCCATGATGTTTGCTCACGGGATTGGCCCATTCGGGAAAAAAAACTTGCAAATTGCCCCAAAAGCGACTAAAACCCCCGAACTCATTAGATAACTGTGGGCAAGTAAGAGAAATCCATGAAGTTCGTACTGATTGACAAAATTCAAGAGATTCAGCCGGGCCGAAAGATCGTAACCCGCAAGCAGCTTACGCTGGCGGAGGAATATCTGGGCGACCATTTTCCGACGTTTCCGGTAATTCCCGGCGTGCTGATGATCGAGGGTATGGTGCAATCGGCTGCCTGGCTGGTTCGGCTGCAGCAGAACTACGCCAAAAGCGTTATCGTGCTCAAGGCTGCCCGGAACGTCAAGTACAGCTATTTCCTTCAGCCGGGTAATACAATACGATACGAAGTCGAAGCGATTAAAATCGAAGACGATTCAGCGAAGTTCAAGGGCGTCGGCTACGTGGGCGACCGCCTGGCCGTTTCCGCCCGCCTGGAACTCAAGTGCATAAACCTCGCGGACAAAGGAACATGGGGCAAAAATGCCGACCGGCAGATTATCGACCAGATAAAAAAGACCTTCGACCTGCTGTCCGGGCCGGACGTTCTTGCCGGAATCGATGAATAACGCCTCGGGAATTCGTAGAAATCGTTGACTTTTCGGCTGTTTTTTTTTATATAGAACGATTCCCCTGTCCTCCGGGTCGGGAAAATCGCTTAAAACATTGTGCCGGCAGGAATTCCGGCGAGATGCATATTGTTATTAACTGGGAAAAATCCCCACCGGGATAATCGAACAAACGTAAGTCGTCCGGCGACGGGCTGGACGGGTAGTGTAAGGAGAGTTAAACCTATGGCGATGAGCGAACAAGAAGTTTTTGAAAAAGTACAGGAAACAATGGTCGAAGCCCTTGGCGTCGACGACGACGAAGTTACCATGGAAGCGACGCTGACGGGCGACCTCGGTGCCGAGTCGATCGACTTCCTGGACATCGTATTCCGTCTTGAAAAGTCGTTTGACATCAAGATTCCGCGTGGCGAGCTGTTCCCGGACAATATCCTGAACAATCCGGAATTCGTCCAGGACGGCAAGTTGACCGACGCCGGCTTGACGCAGTTGAAGGATCGCATGCCCCATGCCGACTTCACCGACTTCGAGCAGGACCCGGACATCAACAAGATGGCGGAGTTGTTCAAGGTCCAGACGATCGTCAATTACGTCATGGGCAAGGTAAACGGCTAGATTCGTCGAATTGCGGATTGCGGATTGTAACGCCTCGCCCGTCGGGCCGGGCGGTTTGAATTCCGCGATTCGCGTTTGGCTGTATGCCTTTCCACGGAGCGTATAATGCGTTGGATATGGATTGATCGGTTGACCGAGTTTGAGCCTGGCAAACGGGCTGTGGCGGTCAAGAACGTCTCGCTGGCCGAGGAGCATCTCCACGACCACTGGGAGGCCTATCCGATCATGCCCGCCCCCCTGATGATCGAAGGGGTGGCCCAGACGGGCGGCATACTCGTCGGTCAGGTTAACGATTTCAAGTATGACGTCGTACTGGCCAAGATCAGCAAAGCCGAGTTCAACGATATCGTCGTTCCCGGCGACCAGCTTACATACGAGGTCGTACTGGAACACATGGCCCCGGAAGCTGCCGCCATCGCGGGCACAGTGCGAAAAAACGGCGAAATTATCGGCACGATCAACATGATGTTCTCCCACGCCAACAACAACATGCAAGGCCTCGACCTGCCGGAGAATTTCGTATTCACAGGCTCTTTCCAACGAATGGTCGAGCCGTTCCTGGAGAACGCCAATGGCTGACCGACGCGTTGCCATCACCGGTCTGGGCGTAGTTACACCCGCCGGAGTGGGAATAGAAGATACCTGGAACCTGATCGTCGAGGGACGAAAGGCAATCAGGCAGTTCGACGTATTCGATCCGGGCAAATTCGACTGCCGCATCGGTGGGCAGATCGACGACTTCTCCGCCCGCAAATTCGTTCCGAAAAATTACCGCAAGGCAGTCAAAGTGATGGCCCGCGACATCGAATTAGCCGTCGCCGGGGCGGACCTCGCCTTCATCGACGCCGGTATTACCACAAAAGGTATCGGCGAACAGCCGGACATCGATTCCAAGCGGCTGGGCTGTAATATCGGCGCTGGGCTTATCTGCACCGACCTCAACGAACTCGGCCAGGCGGTCAATACCGCTCTTGTCGACGGTAAATTCAGCCTGAAGGCATGGGGCGAGCATGGCATAACGAACCTCACGCCGCTCTGGCTGCTGAAGTACCTGCCCAATATGCTTTCCTGCCACGTTACGATTATCCACGGCGCAGAAGGCCCGAGCAACTGCATTACCTGCGGCGACGCCTCCGGGCACCTGGCTGCGGGCGAATCGGCGTTGTACATCCTTCGCGGAGCCGCCGACGTGGTGGTCTGCGGTGCCGCCGAAAGCAAACTCAACCCGATGGGCCTGCTGCGGCAAGGCCTGCTGGGCCGGCTTTGCACCAGCCGAAACGATGCCCCCGCCGAGGCGGTACGCCCGTTCGACACCAGTCATGACGGCACGGCAATCGGCGAAGGCGGCGGGTTGATTATTCTCGAAGAACTAGGCCGGGCGCAACAGCGAAACGCGAGAGTCTACGCCGAGTTGGTCGGCTTCGGTGCCGCCTGCGACCCCGAAGCGATCAACGTGGAACGCCCAACTGCGGGCAACCTGGGATTGGCGATCAAAAACGCCATCGCGTCGGCCGGGCTTACCCCCGCCGATATAGACGGCATAATAACATACGGTACCGGCGTTCCGGGCGAAGACCTCGCCGAGGTCGCCGAGTGGAAATCCGCCCTTGGCGACGCGGTTGCGACTATCCCGGCGGCTTCGATAACCGGGGCACTTGGAACCATGTTCGCCGGCAGCGGTGGAGTGCAGTTAGCCGTCGCAGCCAAGGCGCTCCATGAGCAAATCATGCCGCCCACCGTCAATTTTACCGCCGCCGCCGAAGGGTGCGAAATGAACTTCTCATCCCAGGCCAGGCCAACCGAAATGAAAACCATCGTCGCCGGCGTGTTCACCGTCGGAGGCCAAAGTGGCGCATGCGTGCTGAAGAAGGCCGAAGTATGAATCACAGACGAGTCGTTATAACGGGCATGGGCACGATTAATCCTCTGGGCCATTCGGTCGAGGACACGTGGCAGGCCATTCTCGGCGGCAAGCTGGCTCCGTCGACCATCGAATTGTTCGACGCGAGCACGTTTCCCACAACCTTCGCCGCACAGGTGAAGAATTTCGACCTTGCCGACCACATGGAAGACGCCGAAAAACACTGCCACGCCGGGCGACACTGCAAATTCGCACTGGCCGCCGCCGTACAGGCGTGGAAGCAGGCAGGCATGGACAACTGGGCCGACCTCGACCACAGCCGAACCGGTGTTTATCTCGGCAGCGGTGAAGGCAGCCTCGATTTCGATAATTTCGTAAGCTTGCTGATCGACGCCTGGAAAGACGGACAGGTCGATACCGACAAATGGCCCATTCTGGCCAAAGAGCGGATGGAACTGTATCGCGAGGTCGAGCAGGAATCCAACATGGTCGTGGCCCACCTTGCCGCCGAGTTCAATGCGCAAGGCCCAGCCTACAACGTGCTGACCGCCTGTGCCGCCAGCACCCAGGCCATCGGTGAGGCGGTCATGCAGATTCGCTACGGCTTTGCGGACACCGTGATTACCGGCGGCGCGCACAGCATGGTTCACCCGTTCGGCTTGACTGGCTTCAACCGCCTGACCGCACTGTCCACCCGCAACGACGATATCCCAAGCTCGTCCAGGCCTTTCGACCTGACGCGCGACGGGTTCGTCCTTGGCGAGGGGGCCAGTATCCTGATTATGGAGACCTACGAGCAGGCCAAGGCTCGCGGGGCGAAAATTCTCGCCGAAATCGTCGGCTACGGAGCAAGCGCCGACGCCTTCCGCATTACCGACCAGGACCCCGAAGGCGACGGAGCGGCTACCAGCATGAGGGCAGCCTTCGCCGACGCGAACCTTCAGCCGACGGATATCGACTATATCTCCGCCCACGGTACGGGCACGAATCAGAACGATCAGGTCGAAACGCTGGCCATCAAAGCTGCCTTCGGCGACCACGCCCCCAACGTGCCGATTTCGTCCGCCAAGAGCATGCTCGGACACCTTATCGCAGCCGCCGGCGCGACCGAACTTATCACCTGCGTCCTGGCGATGCGGGATCAGATTCTCCCACAGACCGCCAACCTCAACACGCCGGACCCGGATTGCGACCTGGACTACATACCCAACAAATCCCGCAAGGCCGAGGTCAATATCTGCATGTCCAACTCCATGGGCTTTGGCGGCCAGAATAACTCGCTGATTCTCACTACCACGGAATAGAGGGAAACCTCATAGAATGGATATTCGCATCATCGTTACCGGCGGAACGTTTGACAAGCGGTACGATGAACTGACCGGCAGCCTGACGCTCGACCAGACGCACCTGCCGGAAATACTCGAAAAAGTCCGCTGCACCGCCCCGCTCAAACTGGAAGTAAATCAACTCGCCGACAGCCTGGACATTTCCGACGTCTGCCGGCAGAGCATCCTCGAATCCTGCAAGACCTGCCCGGAAAAGCATATCGTCATCACGCACGGCACGGACACGATGTGCCGGACGGCGGAGGTTATCGGAGCCGCCGATCTACCCAAAACCATCGTGCTTACCGGCGCGATGATCCCGTATGCCTTCGGCGATTCCGACGCGATGTTCAACCTGGGCATGGCGCTCGGAGCCGTCCAGACTTTGCCGACTGGGGTGCACATAGCAATGAACGGGCGAATCTTCCCTTGGGACAACGTGCGGAAAAATCATGATCGCGGTATCTTCGAGGAACGCGAGACAGGCCGTTGAGAATGTTATTGAGGCTTGACCGGCGTTGGTTGTCTACGATATCTTGGTTTTCTGTAGGCCGGGTCTTGACCCGGCGATAAGAAGGCGACAGCCTTCTTACATGGAATTCCATCCAATTACACGTCCCTGGTAAAACGTGTTTTTCACTGCTGCTAATTCGAATGGGACAAACTTATTGCATGTGCCATGCAATTGCCGGGTCAAGACCCGGCCTACAAAAACTCAACGTTTTAAGCAAAGAAATAGATGCGATTGCCCTGTTGAGAATGTTATTGAGGCTTGACCGGCATTGGTTGTCTACGCTATCTTAATTGTATATCAGGGCCTTTGCTGGAAATCGGGAAACTTACGAAAAAATGTCGGAACCGCTGGTAACATTATTGGCTGCGAGTTGGGTTGCCCGCAACTGGGCGGCGCTGGCTATTGCCATAACCTGCCTCAGCCTCGCGATCGGCTTTGCGGTAATCATGACCTACTACGTCCGCATCTGCCTGAATATCTTCTCCGACACCCCCCCGCCGCTGTCGATGAACCCGGTGGATTTTCAGCGTCTCGAGGGCGAGGCTGTGCGTTTCCGCAGTTGGGACGGTACGAGCCTCCAGGGCATGCACCTGTCTCCACCGCCCAACAGCGAGTACAAGGGCACGATCGTTTTCTGTCACGAGTACGGCTCGGACCTTTACAGTTGCGCCCGGTACACCCGACCTCTGCTGGAGGC
Source organism: Phycisphaerae bacterium (assembly GCA_021108335.1). Taxonomy (GTDB): domain Bacteria; phylum Planctomycetota; class Phycisphaerae; order SM23-33; family SM23-33; genus JAIORC01. Next base: position 4,303 of record JAIORC010000144.1, on the reverse strand, counting down.
TGGGTATAACGTCTTTACCTTCGATTTCCGCGCTCATGGCGAGTCGTCCGGCATTGACTACAAGCCGCTGCAATGGCCCAGCGACAAGGAACTCGGCGACGTGCTGGGCGCCTGTGCCTACGTCGAGAGCCTCCTTGCCGCCGAAGGCAAACCCGCGGAAATAGGCCTTTTCGGCATTAGTCGGGGCGCTGGGGCGGGGCTGCTCGCCGCCAGCAGCAACCCGAATATCAAGGCTATCGTCTGCGACGGAGCCTTCGACACGCATAACACGCTGATAGCCCTGATGAAGCGATGGGCACATATCTTCGCCCGGATTAAACTGGTATACCAGAATCACCCCGACGCGTTCTGGAAGACGCTGCTCTGGCTGATGATGCGGTTCGCCCAGCCGAAACTCGGCAGGCGATTTCCATCCGTCCTCAAGGCCCTGACCGACATGCAGCCGCGGCCGATCCTGTTCATCCACGGCCAGCGAGACAGCTATATCCGCGTGGAGCAAACCCAGATTCTCCACGCCGCCGCGCCGGATCCCAAGTATCTATGGGTAGTCAAACGGGCCAAGCACAACCAGGCGGTCGCACTGGTTCCCAAAGCCTACGCAGGGCGTACCGTCGCATTCTTCGACAAACACCTCTGCGGCATGGAAATACCGGAAAAAAATATCACCACCGACCCCGCCGATATCGAAGTGGCGTAAATTCTCCCTGTCTCCCCTTTGATCTTCCCCCCGGCGCTCTTTTCGTTTGGTTTGGGTGGCATGGCGACACCGAAGGGGTCGCCATGATGAATGGCGCAGAAATTGCCTATGTTGGATGGCCCACTGGGGGATGGATGGCGTAGAAATTGCAAATCGATCTTTCATGGCTACCCCGCAAAAAACGCGGGGTTTCCATGCCACCCTATATCGTGGGAAATTGCACAGGTTACAAACTATGCCGCCCATCGCCATGAGGGAATTCGTAACGAACCCCCTGGGGGGCACCCGACATTCAGTTGTGTAGGCTTTTCGTTTGGGAGTATTCCGGTTATACTTTCTGCATGAGCATTCGGCAGATTTTATTACGACCCATAGCGAAACTCGCGGGCTGGCATGCCACGAGGCAACTGGGCGCATTCCTGCATTGCCATAAACAGACGCGGAAAGTCCAGGACGATCTGCTGGCTGAACTACTGGACGCACATAGCGAAACCGCATTCGCCCGCGACCACGACCTTACCAAGGTTCGCAGCTATGACGACTTCAAAGCCGCCCTACCTATCCGCACTTACGAGGATTTCCGCCCATATGTAAATCGCGTGCTGGAAGGCGAAACCACCGCCATGCTGCCGCCGGGCCAGCAGGTGCTGATGTTCTCGATGACCAGCGGCACGACGGGCAAGCCCAAGCATATTCCCGTAACCCCGCGATTTCTGGACGATATCCGCCGTGGCTGGAATGTCTTCGGCATCAATGTGCTCAGCCAGCACCAGGATGCATGGGTTCGGCCTATCGTGCAGATTTCCTCTTCCATGCACGAGCAGCAAAGCCCCACGGGCCTGCCGTGCGGGGCCATCAGCGGACTGCTGGCTGCCACGCAAAAGAAAATCGTCCGCCGCATGTACATCGTACCGCCGTGGTACGCCGATGTTACCGACCCGGCTACGCGGTTCTACACCATCCTGCGATACAGCATCGCCCATGACATTGCCTTTATCACCACCGCCAACCCGTCCAGCACGCTTAAACTCATCGAGACCGGCCAATCGCACAGCCAGAGGCTGATCCGCGATATCGCCGAGGGAACCTTCACGCCGCCGTCGAACGTGCTGCCGCCCTCGGCCTCGAAGAAGGATTTGACGACATTTAGTCCGAACCCCGCCTTGGCAAAGCGGCTGGAAGCTGGCATCGCTGCCGACGGCGAATTGCTGCCGCGACACTTCTGGAACCTCTCGTTCCTGACCAACTGGACCGGCGGCACGATGCGACTTTATATCCGCCGCCTCCGCCGACTCTTCGGCGACGTGGCGATTCACGACATCGGCCTGGTCGCGTCCGAGGGGCGTTTCAGCATTCCCATGGAGGCGGGCACGGCTGAGGGCATCGCGGAAATAACGTCCAATGTGCTGGAATTCATACCTGCCGAGGAACGCGAGAAAGACAACCCCATAACCCTCCGGGCCGACGAACTGGACGTCGGCGGGGAGTACTTCCTGGTAATCAGCAACTGGACGGGGCTGATGCGATACAACCTCGACGACCGCGTTCGCGTTACCGGGCATCTAGGGCAAAGCCCGATCTTCGAATTCCTTTGCCGCGGGCTGCACACCGCCAACATCACCGGCGAGAAAATCACCGAGCACCAGGTTGTCCACGCCATGCGGCAGGCCCGCAGGATAACCGGCTGCAACACGGAACGCTTCCTGCTCCAGGGGCGATTCGCCGCCACGCCATACTACGAGTTGCGGATCGAAATTGCCGACCACGCCGCCGCAAAGACAATGGCTGAACATCTCGATAAGGAATTGGCGGAAATCAATATCGAATACGCTTCCAAGCGGAAGTCAGGCCGGCTTGACCCAATTCGCCCGGTCGTTCTTCCCGCCGGCAGCCTTGAAGAAGCGGAGCGAAAACACATACATCGCCGCAACGGACGCAGCGAACAATACAAGCATCAATACCTACTTACAGACATTCTCGATGAAAACGAGGAGGAAAAGGAAACCCCATGATCTTTTCAAAAAAGAAGAAATCGTTCGAGGAACTAGACAGCCCAGCCCTGATGTTCCACGGCGCCGCCAACACGGTTACCGGCTCCATGCACATGCTCAAAGCCGGAGGTAAAACCGTCGCGCTGGACTGCGGGCTGTTCCAAGGCCGGCGCCAGGATGCCGCCACACGCAACACGGAATTCCCGATGCATCCCAGCAAAATCGACTCGCTGCTGCTCTCGCACGCCCACATCGACCATAGCGGCAATATTCCGCAATTGGTCAAGCGAGGCTTCACCGGGCGCGTTTACGCCACCTCAGCCACCAGCGATTTGTGCGAAGTAATGCTCGCCGATTCCGGCCATATTCATGAGGAAGATGCCCGCTATTGGAACAGGAAACGCGCCCAGACGCCGGAAGAGGAAATTCAGCCGCTTTACACCGTCGAAGACGCCCTCGCGGCGATGAAGAATTTCCAGCACATGCCCTACGACCAGACGTTCGCCTTCGCCGACGGCGCGACCGCGACGTTCCTCGAAGCCGGCCACATTCTCGGCTCGGCCTGCATCCTGATCGAAATAGACAAGCCGAAGCCGACGCGCATCCTTTTCACCGGCGACCTGGGCCGATTCGATATGCCCATCCTGCGAGACCCCATCGAGCCGCTGCCGGAAGTGGATTACCTGATTACCGAATCCACCTACGCCAACCGCCGCCACAACAACCCCACCGACATGAAAGGGAAACTGGCCCGCATCGTCGACCAGACCCGCGACATCGGCGGAAGAGTGATCATTCCCTCCTTCAGCGTTGGACGAACGCAGAACGTGATATATTATCTCGTCCAGGCAATCCGCGAAGGCCTGATGCAGCCGCTGCCGATTTACGTGGATTCCCCGCTCAGCAGCAACGTTACCGCAGTATTCAAAAAACATCCGGAATGCTATGACGAAAAAGCCAATGATTTCTGGAAGGAAGAAGGCGCGCTGTTCGGCGACGGGCTGGTCAAATACATTACCGACGTCAGTGAATCCAAAGACCTCAACAGGCGAACCGACCCGCACGTAATCGTCGCCTCGTCGGGCATGTGCGAATTCGGCCGTATTCTGCACCACCTCAAAAACAACGTCTGGAACGAACAGAACACCATCTGCGTCGTGGGATTCATGGCCCAGCACACACTCGGCCGGCGTATCGTCGAACGGCGGAAGGAATTGAAAATCTTCGGGCGAATGTACCCGCTGCTGGCAAGGGTCGAAATTCTCAACGGCTTCAGCGCCCACGCCGACTCCGCCGACTTCCGCCGGATGTTCGCGCCCATCGCCCCGAAACTGCGCGGCGCGTTCGTAGTCCACGGCGAAGGCCCGCAACCCGTAGCAATGACCGGAATCCTCAACGATCTGGGCTGCTCCAACGTCCATATTCCAAACCCCGGAGATGTCTTCGAACTGTAGTGAATCTCTAAATGATGGGTGGCATGGCTTGCTTGCAAGCCATGTCGTGGTGGCCTTTCCAGGCCACCACGCACAATTTCCCACGATATCGGGTGGCATGGTCAGCGGCGAAGCCGATGGCCATGAAAGATAGATACACGACGGCGGATGGTATGTTGGGT
>JAIORC010000187.1 GCA_021108335.1 Phycisphaerae bacterium | reverse complement strand
ACTTAGCCCGGCGGCTAAGCGACGCTGACATGAACCAATGCACCTGCTTCGGCACGCAGGCAGGACACATCCAGGAATACAACCTACCAGAAGACTGGCGAGAATGGTTCGAACACCGATAACGGAAAATTGCGGAAAACGGCAAAAATCAAAACAAACAATAACCAGTATTGTGCCCTTGGATTATAACATGCCGAGAAATTCCTTGTGGCCACATCTCCCGAAATCGTATACTGTTTCCAAACTGAGGCATGCTGGTTTGCAAGAAAATAATGTGCCAAACATGCCATTGCGACACTCAGTATCGCACCAAATTTGAAACGGCCTAACAGGAGCCGCGAGCATGAAAATAGAAAGCATTAAACTCAGAAACTTCAAGGCTTTTAAAGAAATTGAGATGCGAGACATTCCCCGTTTCTGCGTTATTGTCGGGGCCAATGGTTCGGGAAAATCAACTCTATTTGACGTATTTGGATTTCTTAAAGATGCTCTAACGGACAACGTACAGGTAGCGTTAAGTAAGCGAGGAGGATTTAAGGAGGTGCGTACGCGAGACGCAAACGGCCCTATAGAAATAGAAATAAAATTTCGCTTTACAGCAACCACCCAAAAAACCAAAAAAGAACCTTTGGCAACATACATTTTGCATATTGAGGAAAAAAATGGGCGTGCTGTTGTATCGCGTGAAGAACTTAAGTATCGACGAGGGAGTTATGGCCAGCCGTGGAAGTTCCTGTCGTTTTCAAATGGTACGGGAAACGCGGTTACCAATGAATTCGATGATGTCGAAGATGAATCCAAACTTCGACGGGAAAGTCAAACACTGGCGAAACCAGATATCCTTGCGGTTAAGGGCTTGGCTCAGTTTCAGCGTTATCCTGCGGTGATGGCATTGGGGCAAATGATTGAAAACTGGTATGTTTCAGATTTTCATATCAGCAGTGCCAGGCAGCTCCCAGACGCAGGTTATGCGGAACATCTCTCACGGGAAGGCGAAAATCTTGCTCTGGTTACGCAATACTTGTACGAACATCATGAAGACGTATTTCAAAAGATATTAAAATCTTTAGCGGATCGTGTTCCAGGAGTTGCAAAGGTAGAAGCTAAAACAAGTGAAGAAGGACGCGTATTGTTGAAATTTCAAGATGGTGCGTTTAAAGATCCTTTTCTTGCGCGATATATGTCTGACGGCACCATAAAAATGTTTGCCTACTTGGTACTTCTTCACGACCCATCTCCACACCCCTTACTGTGTGTGGAAGAACCGGAAAACCAATTATATCCAAAATTGCTTTGGGAACTGGCGGAGGAGTTTAATGCCTATACTGATAAAGGTAGTCAGGTTTTTGTCTCTACTCACTCGCCGGATTTTCTCAACGCTGTTGACTTGGATAGTGTGTTTTGGTTAGTGAAAAAGGAAGGGGCTACTCAAATAAAACGAGCTAAAGAGAACAAGCAAATCGCTGCCTTCATTAATGAAGGCGATAAAATGGGGTATCTGTGGAAAGAAGGTTTCTTTGATGGAGCCGATCCTCAATGACAAACCTTGTTATTTTTACCGAAGAAGAATCGGCCAAGACGATGCTGGAAGAGTTGCTTCCTCGTCTGCTTCCTGAAGGTATATATTATCGCTGCGTTGCCTTCGAAGGGAAACAGGATTTGGAAAAGCAACTTCCCCGCAAGCTACGTGGCTGGAGAACCCCCAACACAAAATTCGTTGTCCTGCGAGATCAAGATAGAGCAAATTGCAAGACAGTGAAGAACGGGCTAATTGATATATGTCGCCAAGCAAGGAAGCAAAACGTATTGATAAGGGTCGTATGCCGAGAATTGGAAAGTTGGTATTTGGCTGATTTGGCCGCTGTTGAAAAAGGCCTCGGTTGCAAAGGGTTGGCTAAAAAACAAATGAAGGACAAATACCGATCACCGGATGACATAACGAATCCTAAAGAGGAACTGAGAAAACTCTGCAAGTATCAACCGATTTCAAGTTCGCGAGCTATTAGTCCATATCTCGATCTCGACAATTGTCGGTCAAGGAGTTTTAAACATTTCATTAGCGGGGTTCGCCGTCTTTGTGGAGCTGAGTAGCCCGTAGGTCATGCAGCTTGCTGCATGGCGGGAATTGTGGAAAGATGTTTCGAAAAGTTGTTAGGCAACGAGTTGCATAACCTACTCGGCTCATAACCTATCTGGCTCGTTACGAATTCCATCATGGCGACCCCTACGGTGTCGCCATGCCACCCGCCAGATTGCCTTTCGGCATCAAATTGGTCACCGAAATGGCGTAATTGCAAATGACGTCGAGGCTGGTAGATGTAGCACGACTCTCTCGCGGATTATGCAAATCGAAAGTTGGACTTGCGATTATCTTTAATTGTGGAATCCGAGAACACCGTACTGATTAATTGGTCTCTCTGTGTTTTGTTGGTATATTGTTGTCATAGCAAGATTAGCTGGAGTAGAATTGCGGGAAGATGTGTCGAAAAGTTGTTATGCAACGAGTTGCATAACCTACCCGGCTCAAGCCGTTTTCCAGTCAAGTTTTCGGATCAGGTCGTGGAATCTGTTCCATTTTTGGGTCAGGAATTGATAGCGTCCGGCGACGATTCCCGGGCAGACGCCGATTTCGTCGGCCAGACGGCGAATACTTTCTTTGGATCGGGCCTGGCGAATTTGGGAGTTGTAGCGTTCGGGGATCAGAATATTTGCGGCGTATCGATCAGCCTGGATTTCCTGCTGGTCTTCCTTGGACTCGTCGTTGATGTACAGGTTGGATTTCCCGTGCAGCAGAATGTGCCCGGCTTCGTGGAAGAAGGAAACCCAAAACTTGTCCTCACCTCTGCCTCGCAAGCTCAACAGAATCATAGCCTTGTACTTGAGCCATTTTGTCGCTCCATGCCACGGGACTTTGTTCAGCTTTGGCACTAAAGCTACCGCCACACCGGCTTCGGCGCAGAGGCGTTTCAATTCCGCCTCAAATACATCCGCTTTCAGGTATGTAAGGTGGCGGATTTTCTGTAATGCGAGGGTAAATTTCCCTCTGTCAAACGGTTGCGTCTCTATCTGCTGGGCTTGTAATTCGCCCATGCGAATCCATGCCGACGCCCAGCCGGGATTGGATTCAAAACATGGCGACCGGCGGGCAGCCACCTTTGGCGATTCCCAAATATCCCGGTAGGCCCCGACGCTGGAAACACCATAAAATCCAAGAATTTCCCGCAACAGGAGCGATTTGTCTCGCGTCGGCTGGATATAACCTCTTTTTCTCAATTCACTAACGGGAATCTCTTTTAGCCATTCCCAATCCTGCTTCAGTTGCTCCCGTTCCTCCAGCTTGGCTAATTGTTCCCGATATTGCGCTTCCAGGGAATTCCAGAATCGCGCGGGAACCCCGGTGGCAAGCTCGAGTTTATTCGCTGTTTCATAGGTAATCGGTTGCTTGTCTTTGAAAATTCGGTTCAGAGATTGCACGGTCAGGCCGGTGCGGGTGGCAAGCTCTTTCTGGGTCATTCCGAGAGACTCAATTGTCTCCCTGAGCGTTTCGCAAGGCGCAACGGCAAATTCCGGCTGAAATTCATATCGTTGTTTTGTATTCATAATTTCGCTCCGCATGTTGCACGAACCTATTGATTTCAATGTGGGTCGCAAATCTCGGTGATGTCGATTTCTGTTACCAGCGATTTGTCGATTCCACCATCCTGTAGTGTCGGTATTGGGTCGTTTGCTGGAACAAGCAGCAAGCGATACGGCTGATCCAGATCAACGGAAAACTGGCCGGCACGATTACCTGAAAGCTGGTGAAGCCTCGCGGGCGGCAAATGAGAAACCTCCGCCAGATTTTCCGCCGCTTGCAATTCCATCAAACGCTGCTCAAGTTTTCTGGCCCGATTCTTACCCATGGCGGCCTTGCCCGGGTTATTACAGATGTTTCGCAGCTTGTTAGTGCGAAAGTATATCTTCACGAGAAATCCTTTTCAAGAGAATTATTAACACGTTATGTTAATATTTTACCCAGTGTTCGCCAGGGAGTCAAATAATTCCGCCGGAAATTAATTACTGCGTTAATGTTTTTTCCCGTGGGCTTTAAAGACAGCCAGGATGTTGTTGTCAAGCGGGGGCGGTATACTTATGATGTGAACGACATGATGGATACGGATACAACCAGCGACTACCGACAAAAACCGCGAAGCCGGTGGCGAATTGTTTTGCATGAGATCATCTTCGAGGCGGATACGCCGGCTGGCAAAGCCTTTGATGTGCTGCTGATTGTCAACATTCTGCTGAGCGTACTGGTGGTGATGCTCAACAGCGTCGAGTCGATTCACGAATCGCACGGGCGGCTGTTCGACGCGGCGGAATGGTTTTTCACCGTCATATTTACCATCGAATACGTGGTGCGGCTGTTGTGCGTGGGGCGGGCGATTCGTTACGCCACGAGCTTTTACGGCGTTGTGGATTTGCTCGCCGTCCTGCCGACGTATCTGAGCCTGCTGATACCCGGCAGCCAGCATCTCCAGGTGATTCGCATTCTGCGGGTGCTGCGGATTTTCCGTGTGCTCAAGCTCGCCCAGTATGTCGGCGAGGCCCGCGCGCTTCGCGGGGCCTTCCGCGCCAGCCGCCGGAAGATCGCCATATTCCTGGTAACCGTGCTGACGCTGGTGGTGATTCTCGGCTCGGTCATGTATCTCATAGAAGGCCGCGAGAACGGCTTCGAGAGCATTCCGCACAGCGTATACTGGGCCATTGTAACCCTCACGACGGTCGGTTACGGCGACATCTCGCCCCAGACCGGCCTCGGGCGAACGCTGGCGGCGATGATTATGATTCTCGGCTACAGCATCATCGCTATTCCCACGGGCATAGTCTCGGCTGAGCTTGTCGTCGCCGGTAAAAAGAAGGTAACAACCCAGGTCTGCCCGCACTGCTGCGCCGAAGGCCACGACAACGACGCAAAACACTGCAAACACTGCGGCGCGAAATTGTGAGGGCGCCCGCTGGAATCTGTAACAAACCCCTTGGGGAGTACCCAACCCAACCCAACCCAACCCAACCCAACCACGCCACATCCGCGCGAGCTTTGTTGATATTGGCGTCGCGGTAGCATAAGATCGGCGAAAGTTGTATTGGTCGTATATTATCCTGTTCGGTACCCATAATATAAAAGGAAGAATGAGATGAAACATCTGTTGATGATTGCGTTGATAACGATATTTTCAACTTCGTGCGTCTGTGCCGGTGAACCAGCCAAAGTTTCCCTGGCGACGGTATTCGGCGACAATATGGTTTTGCAGCGTGATTGCTCCGTCCCGGTCTGGGGCTGGGCCGCTCCCGGCGAGGCCGTTACCGTTGAATTCGCCGGCCAAAAGGTCTCTGCAAAAGCGGATGCGACCGGTAAATGGAAAACCGCTCTCGCCGCGATGCCCGCCAATGCCAAACCCGCGATTTTCAAGGTTAGCGGCTCCAACACAATCACCCTCAAGAACGTTGTCGTCGGAGACGTGTGGGTATGCAGCGGACAGTCGAATATGTCTGTAACGGTCTCCCGCGCTCTGCAGCCAAAAAAGGAGGCAAAAGCCGCCAACTTCCCGCTGATCCGCCATATAACGGTCAAACGTCTACCTTCTAACGTGCCGCTGACGCAGTTCAAGGGGAGCTGGGTGGAGTGTTCGCCGCGAACGGCCCCCAACTTTACCGCCGTCGGTTATTTCTTCGCCCGTCGCCTGTATAAAGAACTGGATATCCCAATCGGCCTGATCAATACCTCGTGGGGCGGCACACATATCGAGCCTTGGACGCCGTCGGTCGGCTTCGCGAAAATTAAGGAGCAGAAGTTTGCCGCCAACATCTGCAAACGCCTGGAGCTGGCAGACCCGACAACCGCGGTCGGTAAAGCGGCCTACACCAAGGCTCTCGCGGATATCGAGGCATGGGTTGACGCAGCCAAGGCCAATGTCGCCGTCGGCAAACGTCCCCCTGCCATGCCGGCTTTGCCATTCACCGGCAGCAATCGCAAGAGTCCAACCCACTTGTACCGAGGCATGGTCGCGCCGCTGGTACCGTATGCCATCCGCGGCGTCATCTGGTATCAAGGCGAATCCAACGGCGGTGAAGGGATGTCATACTACCACAAGAAACGAGCGCTGGTCGGTGGCTGGCGCGAAGTTTGGGGGCAAGGCGATTTCCCGTTCTACTGGGTACAACTGGCGAATTACCACAGCGACAGAAAGAACCCCGCTGGCGGCAGCGGCTATGCCAAGACCCGCGACGCCCAACGCAAGGCGACGGATATCCCCAAAACAGGGATGGCCGTGATCATCGATATCGGCAACACCAGTGATATCCATCCAAAAAACAAGCAGGATGTCGGCGATCGACTGGCGCAATTGGCGCTGTCAAAGGAGTACGGTAAGAGCATTGTTGCCGGCGGCCCACTGTACAAGGGTCATGTCGTCGAAGGCGGTAAGATTCGTGTGAAATTCGACAATGTCGGCGGCGGCCTGATTGTCGGCAGGAAAGAGGGGCTGTCGCCAACCCGGGCAGTCCCCGGAGGCAAGCTGGCGCGCTTCGCCATCGCCGGAGCCAACAAAAAGTGGGTGTGGGCAAACGCCGTCATTGACGGTACAAGCGTCATCGTCTCCAGCCCCAAAGTCGCCAAGCCCGTGGCGGTGCGTTACGCCTACTCCGCGAATCCCCTGGGAGCCAATCTCTACAACAAAGAAGGACTCCCCGCATCGCCGTTTCGCACAGATCGTTGGTAACGTCCAAAGGTTAGCCGAAATGCCCAAAACCTCGTCTGTTCCCGGTGTTAAAACTGGAAGTAAATGAACGGGGTGAATTCTTGCGTGGAGAACGTGAGAATTAAACCGACCAGCAGCCAGAGAATAATCGGCCCATGCCAGCTATACGCTGGAAGGTATTCGAGATGGCGTCCGGTAGCGGCGAGTGGGGGCAGGTGCAGCAGGTGCGTTCCTGCGACGAAAGCTATTCCCACCAGCGCGATGGGAGAAATCCAGGACACACCCTCGGCCATGGTGAACATCCTGGTAATTCCCGTCCAGGCGATAGCCATGCTTTGGCTGGTGGTGTATTCGCCCATGATGCTCAGGCTGCCGCAACGGAAAAAGACCCAGGCTACCAGCACGATCAGCATGGTAGTGCCCCAGCTTACAAGGCCCCACAGTTTTTCTTCGATGTCGTTACGCGGCTGAAATCGGAATTTCTGTTGCAGGCGGTTCAGCGCCAAGGCTACGCCGTGAATCGCGCCCCAGATTACAAACACCCAGGATGCACCATGCCAAAGCCCGCCCAGCAGCATGACCACCGCCAGGTTGATGTACGTGCGGACGGGGCCTTTGCGGCTGCCCCCGAGAGGGATATAGAGGTAGTCCCGCAGCCAGCTCGACAGCGAAATATGCCAGCGTCGCCAGAAATCCTGAGCGCTCCTGGCAAGATAGGGGTGGTTGAAATTGCGGTCGAAATCATACCCCATGACTTTTGCGCAACCGATAGCCATGTCGGAGTAGCCGGAGAAGTCGCAGTAAATCTGGCAGGCATAGGCCATTGTGGTTATCCAGATCGTCCCGCCGTCGAATACCTCCATGTTGGGGTAAACGTAATCAACTATCATCGCCAGGCGGTCGGCGATAACGACCTTCTTGAACATGCCGTATATGAACTGTCGGGAACCTTCGTAGAAACGCGGCCATGTTAATGGGCAAAGTTTTTCGAGTTGGGGCAGAAATGTCGAAGCCCGCACAATCGGCCCGGCTACGAGCTGTGGGAAGAAGGCGACGAACAGAGCGAAATCGAACAGGTCGTTACAGGGCTTGAGCTGGCGGCGATAGACGTCGATGGTATAGCTGAGCGTCTGGAATGTGTAAAAGCTGATCCCGACTGGCAGAATGATATGCAGGGTATGCGAGTGCAAACCCAGGGGGCTGAGGATTTCCTGCATCGATTCGATGAAGAAGTTGCAATATTTGAAATAGCCGAGCAATCCGAGATTGCAGATAAGGCTCACGGCAAGGAGGGCTTTTCGCCATCGGGGGGTGTCGGTTCGCTTTAGCCATTGGCCGACGCCAAAATCGACGAAGGTGGAAAACAGCAGCAACCCGCAGAAACGCCAATCCCAATATGCGTAGAAATAATAGCTGGCCGCCAACAACAGGATCTTGCGAACCCGGTTGTTCCGAATCAGAAACAATGCTGCCATGACCGTGGCGAAGAAAATCAGAAAAATCAAACTGCTGAAAATCATGTCAGTTTTCCATGGCCATTTTCGGGGAAGCAGATTGGGCTATCCAGTCGGCTGTCGCTTCCGCGATAAGCCGATGGCCGTCTGCGTTAATGTGCCCAAACCCGGGACGGGTGTTAAAAAATCCCGTGGGGAAACGTCCGGTTTGTCGCTGAAATGCGACAAAACGCGGGAGCAGCGAAACACACGAAATACCATTGTCGTGGGCGATTTCCATGAATTCCGCCAGGTCGAGTGCGTACCGGTTTTCAGGTTCGGTAACGATTTTTCCTTTTTGTATTGTCGGCAAGGGGGTATACAGCAGCAGCAGGATTGGAGTGTTTGTTGTACGTCGAAACATTCCCAGTAATCTCTGCCAGTGTTTCCGGCGATTTGTGGATGCTAAAACGGGCACCGCTGTGCCGGACGAAACAGCGGCGGAGGCGACATTTTCCTGTTTTTGGGGGCGAAAGCGAATTTGGGGCAATTCTACAGCCAGGGATTGAAGCGGCCAGTAGAATACGGAAAGATTCCAGCGATGCAAAACATGCTTCAACGGAAGATTCTGCGGGACGTAAGGCACATCGACAAAAACCGTGCTGCCAGGTTCATGGCCGGGGAAAATGGTCTTCCCGTTAGGCATGGAATCGTCGAGCTTCATGAGAACCACATGGCAGGCCACCGGCGGCAGGAATTTCTCGTATCGGGGAATCAGGTGAAAATAATCCGAAAGGTCCTGTCCGCTACGCGCGATACTGATCGCACGCATGTTTGGGCTGGTTTTGCCATTGCGGATTTGATTGAATTGGACGTGAAGTTTCTGGCGGGGCATAACCTGGAGGCCTTCTACGAAGCTGTCTCCCCAAAAAACCACCAAGCCGCCAGCCGGGTTTGCCGACATGCCCGTTGCCGCTTTCGCGGAAATCTCTCCCTGGATGCCATGCCGCCCGAAAGTGGTACAGCCATGCCCTTCTTTCCAGAAATCCAGCGGCGTATCGGCAGCTATTACGTAGCGATTCAGTTTTTTGTCAAATGTGTAGGGAATAACATCCGTAACCATCAAGGCTCCGATTCCCCAAAGCACACACCCGGCCACTACAATGGCGACACACCATCGCAATAACAATCCCCGGACAAATCGTAACGAAGGGGAATTCGAACTTGTTTGAGACGAAGCCATTGTCTAACTCATTTTAATTAAGTACAGCTACCGTTGCTTTGCTGTGCCTGTTGCGATTGGCTGGGCAACCTCGCGTGCCTCGGATCGCTTATCAAATAGTTATTCCAGATATGCCACCCCGTCGCCATCGGCAAACGGACGTGTATTTTGCCGATTCGGACAACAGGCCCGCCAATATACCACAGGAAACGGGATGTGTCTCGATTTTTTTGCAATCGAGCAGGACGCCCTCCTTACGGTGTTGCCGGCGACCGAAACTTTTTTTTGGCCGGGGAGTTAAAGGAAAACGGTTGAATATTGCCGGCAGAGTGTTAAAAATGGCATCGCGTCGTTTCGGATTTGGGAATCGCGTAGTTGTCGCGAATGAAACTTTAATGAGAGAAGCGTGGTTGAGTGAAACTTTTTTACGTCATAGCGGTACTGGTGGTAGCCTTGATGGTGCTCTCGCCGTACGCGTTTCTCCATGGCAAAGAACCCGTTGAAATCAACAAGGTTATAATCGGTTATACCGACGACCATAAGCCGATCTACAACGACAATCCCGTCGTGTTGTACGACAGCTACGGGTCGGCGGTGCGGAGCATTGACCCGACGACTTGCGGCGATACGACAAGCGCGGGCATTCAGGGGGGCGTTTTCGAAGGGCTGTATGCTTACAGCTACCTGGAGCGGGACGAAGGTAGGCCGATTATCATCCCAGGTCTGGCAGCCGAGATGCCCCAGATCAGTAAGGACCGCCTGACTTACACGTTCAAAATCAAAAAGGGCGTCAAGTATCAGCGGAACCTCTGTTTCGGCAAATGGAATGACGAAGTCTGCAAGACCCGCACCGTCAAGGCGGAGGATTTCGTGCAGGCCTTCAAACGCATCGCCGATGCGCACAATACCGACGCGACACTCGCCTGGCCGTTCCTTTCCCAACGGATTGTCGGCTTGGACGACTACCGCGACAAAACGCGGGCCGACTACAAAAAAGGCGATTTTAAACGCTACGACCTGCCGCTGGAAGGCATCAAGGCGATCGACGAGCACACCCTGCAAATCAAGCTCATCAAGCCGTATCCGCAATTTGTGATGGTACTGGCACTGCACAATTACTCTCCATGCCCGCGCGAGGCGATTGATTACTGGCTGGCCGGTAACGGCAGGATTCCCCAAAAAGAGCGGAACGTGGAATTTCGCGAGGCGAAGATGCTGGTCGGGACTGGAGCGTACATCCTGAAGGTCTGGGAATCCAAGCATAAGATTGTGTTCGTGCGGAATCCGGATTACCGCAAGGATTTCTACCCGACCAAGGCGGCTCCGGAGTTCGTAAAACTCGGCCTGCTGAAAGATGCCGGCAAGGAAGTTCCATTTATTGACGCAAAGGTTCTGGAATATGTCGCCGAGATCAACCCGATCTGGATGCGGTTTCTCAGCCGGCAGACCGATGCGTCGGGTATTCCCACGGATATGTTCGACGCGGTTATCACACCCGGTAAGGATTTGACCGACAGTTGGAGGAAGAAAAACATCTATCTCCGCAAGGCCTGGTCTCCGTCGGTGTATTGGATCAGGTTCAATATGGACGATCCCGTTCTCGGAGCCAGCAAATCGCTCCGCCAGGCGATGTGTCTTTGTTTCGACATGAAGAGCTACATTGACTTGTTGTACAACGGCCGGGCGCGCCGGGCGGTCAATTGCGTCCCCGGCACGTTCAAGGCCAGCAAGGCTGCCGGGCCTGGGCCTTACTATAAGTACGACCTGGAAGCGGCAAAAAAGAAAATCGCCCAGGCGAAAAACGAACTCGCCGCCAAGGGGCTTCTGGATGAAGATGGCGAGATTCCCGTGATAAAACTCGATTTGAGTGAAGGCACAAGCGCCAAACGCATGGCGGAATTCGTTCGCCAGCAATTCGCGAAAATCGGCGTTCGCATCAAGCCGATTTTTAACGATTGGCCTACCCTGATACAAAAAATGCAGACCAAGACTACCCAGTTGTCCACCAGCGGCTGGCATGCGGATTATTACGACGCGGAAAACTTCCTCCAGTTGTTCTACGGGCCTAACATCAAGAAGTCGATGAACAACAGCAATTACTCGAATCCGAAATTCGACAGGCTTTACGACCGGATTCGAACGATGGCCGATTCTCCGCAACGGACGAAAATATACGCCGAAATGGTCAATATCATCAGCGAGGATTGCCCGGTGATGATGATGACCGAGCCGCAGTCGTTCGTGCTGTATTATGATTGGGTGCAGAACGTGGTGCTGTCTCCGATTGGTACCGGCTATGGAAAATATCGGCGTCTGGATGTCAAATTGCGAAAAAAGCTGGGGGGGCGGAAGTAGATGGGCAAGTTCATTCTCCGGCGATTGGTTTGGGCGGTGTTTACGATTATCGGCGTCATGATATTGACGTTTCTGCTGTTCAATTGCGTAACGGGCGATCCGTCGGCTCAGTACATCAGTGCCAGGGCCCAGAATCGCAATGAATTGCGTGCAAATTTTCTGCGGCTGAACAAGCTGGATCTGCCGTTGCTGGTCAATTGGCACAACAGGCTGCAAATCGTTGACGAGACGAAAAACAAAAAACTGAAAATCAAAGACGGCAAAGGCGCCAATGTCGTCAACGCTTTGTATTTGTATAAAGAGGACCTTTCTCCCGAAGAGGACGGCGGCAAGAAGATAACCGTGTTTCAATCGCGGTGGGTCTTCGCCCTGGATGAAGATACGCCGATCAAGAGCATGCTGGAAAAGGGAAAGCTCCTCATGAGCGATTCCGATTTGCAGGCAGGGCCGATCCTGAAATTTACCCATGCGGATAAAACCCTTTTTGATGTGGAAGTTTGCGAGACAATGACCTGCGGGGAGCTTATGCGGAAGATAAACGAGCATCCCCGGAATAAGGGTCGCGTAAAGGCGAAAATTTCCAGTTGGTCCGCGGGGCAATCGTGGAATTCGCAGTTCGGTTGGCACATGTGGAAGTGTCTGACGTTCCAGGGCAAGAGCTGGCGGCACAAAACGAGCCTTTGGAAAATAATCAGCGGCAAGGCCAAGTACAGCCTTTCGCTGACGATTCCCGGTTTAGCGCTGGGATGGCTTGGAGCGATGATCGTAAGCTGCTTTGTAGCCTATTATCGCGGCACGTGGATTGACCACGTGGGTGTGTTTCTCTGTGTGCTGGGCATGTGCATACCGTTTCTGGCCTACATGATCTTAGGACAGTGGATCATGTTCGAACGTTGCCCCAAAGCCGCCTGGGGCCTGGCTAATACGTCGAATATTTACGTGCCGATTATTATTTCCCTCATTGCCGGGCTTGGCGGGTCGGTGCGGTTTTACCGAACCGTTATCCTCAACGAGGTACGACAGGATTACGTCCGCACCGCCCGGGCCAAGGGTGTTGCGCTGCCGAATATCCTCTTCCAGCACGTACTGAAAAACTGCATGCTGCCGATTTTGACGAACCTCGTACTGGCGATACCGTTTTTGATTATGGGTTCACTGTTGCTGGAGAAGTTTTTCGGCATACCCGGCCTGGGCGATTTGATGGTGTCCAGCATTACCGACCGGGACGTGCCGATTATTACGACCATGACGTTTCTGACCGCGATTATTTACGTCCTGGGCCTGCTGCTGACGGATATCCTCTACGCAGTGTTCGACCCGCGAATACGCCTGCGATAATTTTGAAAGATTTTTTGGATAAAAATGAGCCAGATAAACACGACAATTTCAGATTCTGCTGTTGTTGAGCCTCGCGTCGGCAGGAGTCTCTGGGGCGATGCGTTCCGCCGGCTGCGGCGGGACAGGGCGGCGGTTGTCTGCTTCGGGATTATCGTGATATACGCGTTGGTTGCGATTATCACGCCGTTTGCCCTGGCGGATTGGAAGGACGACGTCAGTTACGCCGACAAATACGCAGCCCCGTCATCGAAGTATTGGCTGGGTGCGGATGTTTTCGGCCGCTCCGTATTGCAGAAAACGCTGATTGGCGCGCACGTTTCCATGTCGGTGGCGTTCATGGCCAATATTATCGCCATACCGCTGGGCATGTTGCTCGGAGCCATCGCCGGCTACTACGGCGGCTGGATTGACGACCTGATTGTCTGGATGTACACGACGCTGACTTGTATTCCCGGTATTATTCGCCTGATTGCGATCAAGTTCGCCTTTCAGGACAAGGTGGTTTTCGGTGTCGATCTGGACGGCATGGCGGGGCTTTATATTGCCCTGGGCATCATGGGTTGGATCGGCACCTGCCGGCTGGTCCGGGCCGAGACGATGCGCCTCCGCGAACTGGATTATGTCCAGGCGTCCCGGGCATGTGGGCGGGGGAGGTTCTCGATCCTGCTGAAGCATATTATGCCCAACGTAATGCATATCGGGATCATCAATTTTTCGCTGGGTTTTGTCGGGGCGATTTCCGCGGAGGTTATCCTCAGCTACCTGAACCTCGGCGTAGCCAATGTGCCGAGTTGGGGCAAGATGATCGCTGACGCCAATATGGACCTTATAAGCGGGCGATGGTGGCAGCTTGCCGCGGCGACAGGAGCGATTTTCTTCATCGTGTTGGCCTGGAATATCTTCGGTGACCGGCTTCGCGACGCCCTGGACCCGAAACTCAAAAACGCGTAATTTTTGTAAATGTAATTGTAAATATTATGAGCGAAAAGAACGGACAATTATTGACGGTTCGCGACTTGCGGACGTATTTCAAGACCGACGACGGCATCGTTAAAGCCGTCGACGGCGTGAATTTTTCCATCGGGCATGGGGAAACTTTCGCCATTGTCGGCGAGAGCGGCTGCGGCAAGAGCGTTACCTCATTTTCGATCATGGGTCTTGTGCCGTCGCCGCCGGGATGGGTGGAGTCCGGCACGATCGAATTTGACGGTTGCGATTTGCTGGGGCTTTCAGAAAAACAAATGAGAAACGTTCGCGGCGGGCAGATCAGCATGATTTTCCAGGAGCCGATGACCTCGCTGAACCCCGTATTCACCTGCGGCAAGCAGATTGTCGAGGCGATTCAGCTTCATCAGTCGGTATCGCGCGGCGGCGCCAAAGCCTTGGCTGTCGAGATGCTGGACAAGGTCGGCATTGTCGATCCCGACCTGCGATTTTATGATTATCCCCACCAGCTTTCCGGCGGTATGAGGCAGCGCGTGATGATCGCGATGGCCTTGTCGTGCAACCCCCGGCTGTTGATCGCCGACGAGCCGACCACCGCCCTGGACGTAACCATTCAGGCGCAGATTCTCGACCTGCTCGGCCAGCTCCAGGTCAACAGCGGGCTGAGCATGTTGCTGATTACCCACGACCTGGCAGTGGTCGCCGAAACCGCTCGCCGCGTAGCCGTCATGTACGCGTCCAAAATTGTGGAACAGACCGACGTAGATCGCCTCTTCGCCAAACCGCTGCACCCCTACACCCGCGGGCTGATGCGATCGGTACCGAAACTTGGCACGCGAACCCCGCGGCTGGAGACGATACCCGGTTCCGTGCCGAATCCGCTGCATTTCCCGCCCGGCTGCAAGTTCCACACGCGCTGCGGCGTCGGCTGTGACAAAACCCGCTGCCAAACGCAGGAACCGACTTTGCGGGAAGTCGAATTGGGACATTGGGTTGCCTGCTGGGAAGCGCCCGGCTACGAAACCGCACCGGAAACCAACCCCGCCGACGTGGAGGCCAAGGCAACCATATGATACAGACAGACGACAACACGTTGCTGCACGTCGAGGGGCTGACGACTTATTTCGGGAAAGGCCCCGGCCTGGTGAAGGCTGTCGATGGCGTGAGTTTCACCGTGCCTCGCGGCAAGACTGTCGGGCTGGTCGGCGAGAGCGGTTCCGGCAAGACCACCGTCGGCCGAACGCTGCTGCGGCTGATTCCCGCTACCGGCGGGACGGTAACGTTCGACGGGCACGACGTTTTTTCGTTGCCCCGCGCCGAGTTGCGCAGGCTACGCCAGCGGATGCAGATAATCTTCCAGGACCCAGCCAGTTCGCTGAACCCGCGAATGACAGTTGGCAATATCGTCGCTGAGCCGCTCCAGGTGCATTTCAATATGTCGCGGTTGGATAGGCGGTATCGTGTAGGGGAACTGCTGGAACGCGTTGGCCTAAGTGCCGAGTATATCAATCGGTATCCGCACGAGTTTTCCGGCGGGCAGCGGCAGCGGATCGGCATTGCAAGGGCGCTTGCGTCCGGGCCGGACTTCATCGTCTGCGACGAGCCGGTAAGCGCGCTGGACGTTTCCATCCAGGCCCAGATACTCAACCTGCTCAGCGACCTGCAGGACGAGTTCGGCTTGAGTTACCTGTTCATCGCGCACAACCTCGCCGTCGTGGAACACTTCGCCGACACCGTAGCCGTCATGACTCGCGGCAAAATCGTAGAAATGGCCGATCGCGACACGCTCTACGAAAACCCGCAGCACGATTACACCAAAATGCTGCTCTCGGCAGTCCCATCCATAGACCCAGCCAACAAAAAACTCCACGCACGATTGAAAACGTAAGCTGTTGCGAGTATTCTTCTCTCGAAAGGTGAAAACCATGAAGAAATACTACATGAGCTTCCTGCTTTTTCTACTTGGCGGTATCCTGTCATCCTGCACTCCGCCGGCCCCGGTTCATAATATCCCGAAAGCTGCTTTTCAGGCGGATGCGGATGAACTGAAGGGGACTATTGTTACTTCCCATCTGGAGCAGAAAATCCCCAAAGACAAGAACGTTCTTTGGTGTGCAACGTTTCAATTGGCGTGGAATGAATTGATGGACCTTGCTGGCGGCCCCCTCCGAATGCCCAATCAGCCCTCAATGGTCGACGTTCTCAATCAACGAAAAGTGTCCGGGAATGACGTCAACTCCGAGAACGTTGTTGTCATGGCAGGACTTGTGGCTGATGGTGTTTTGGAAAAAACGCGAAAAGATATAGAACGCAAATTTCACGGCCAGGGGGTTCCTGAACTTCTCCCCGCCAGCAATATGCTTCCACCCGACGCTGTTGTAATGTACGCATTTTTGCTGAACCAACTGCCGTTCCGCGTTACTTTCAAGCGTTTGTACGCTATGCCATTCCGCTCTTACTCAGCCATGAAAGACCGTGAAGGCACAAAGCCCCCGGAAGTGGCTTGCTTTGGAATTTATCAGTATCTTCTACATGATAAAAGGGAGTCTAAACAAGCCAGCCAGGTCAGAATTCTCTGGCATAAATTCGCAATAACAGAAGACAGGATAAATGCGTATTTTGCAGTCGAACTCCTGACCGCATCGAAAGAGGATCGCCTGATATTGGCAAAATTGTCGCCTGAAAAAACATTGGCAGCAACAATTACCAAGGTTCAGCATCTAATTGCGAAACCAAACACGGCATTGCCCGACAAATCGTTAGATATGGGAAAGCTCCTTTCCATGCCGCGTGAAACTCTCTCAAAGTATGCATCTCTGTTGCCCTTGGAAAATCTTACCGTTCCAGTGTTGGATTTTGACATCATCAAAGAATTCAGGAAAATATACGACAAGCCGGTGATTGCAAAAAATCCGAAAGTAAATGGGCTACCATTTAAATTTGCCAAGCAGCAAATACGCTTCAAGCTCGATGAAACCGGGGCGGTATTGAAGTCTGAAGCAACAGGAGCCCTGCTCTGTGGGCCGCCGCGAGATTTCTCTTTCGACGAACCTTTCCTTATCCTGTTAATGCGTAAGGGTGCTTCTCAACCCTATTTCGCACTCTGGGTAGGTAATACTGAACTTCTGGTACCTGCCAGCCCCGCCAAATAAAACACCACGTCTGGCTGAAGACGTAGTTTGGTGGCACAGGTTTGCAACCTGTGTCGTAGGCATTTCCACGGGCTTGGCATCGTGGCTGTCGCTTCGCTCCCGCCGCGGCACCCCCAAAAAGGAGGGTTTTCCGTCGGGTGGTGGGATTATTTGTGTGCGGCTTTTTCTTCTTCGGCGATTTCCGTGGCGATGTCCCTGGCCAGCTCCGGCGACAGCGGTTCGTGATTATGGCGATACTTGAAGTACAGCAAAATGTCGACGGCGACGAAAATCGTGTTGAGTACGTAGAGGATGGTAACGTCTTCGAATCGGCCGCCGTTGTCGGCTGCCCGGAAACACTTAGCCGTTATCCCGCAGAGATACCCCACAAAGGCCAGGCACATGAAGGCGATGCTTTTGCCGCGGACATACTTTGTCCGCCAGCTTTT
>JAIORC010000365.1 GCA_021108335.1 Phycisphaerae bacterium | reverse complement strand
GCGGGACTACGGCATAGAGGCCGCGACGAATCCGGAGCAAGTGGCCCTTGCGAAGATGATACGACAGCAGAGATTCCTGGGAACGCCTGTTTTGGGAATACCCCTTACCCAGATACGCCACGATCTCGGCATGCGTGAGTACGGGTTTCCTGGCGAATAGTTCCTGTAGCGTCATGGCCTGTCTCCAGTTGAACAATTGTACCAAAACACGCTAATGTACTACGTGTTTCGCTCGATTATATCAAGTATCGGCAATTTTCGGCACTTACTTGACACAAATACGCAATACATGTAAAGGTATTGCGTGTTGCGCCCTTGTTTGTCAAGGGTTGTTAGTGATGGCGGTGCAAAAGGTGGAGTTTTCGGCGAGGGCAACAGGACACCGTGCCCATTTCAGCATTTCGCGTAAGTGGTTGTCAGGATCGTCTACAAGATTGAAGTAGTCAATATCAATGTCGAGAATTGAGTACTCCATCAGTCATCATCCGACAATCATGAACGATTCACTTTTCGCCAGGCTTGCCGCTTCGTCAGCCCCTTCGTCGCGTTCCACGCATCGCGCGTACGCGGCTGAAGGCTGAGCGTCCCGGGCTTTTTTTCCCAGTTGCCGACACAAGACACGCTTACACCGAGAAGCCTTGCAAACTCACTCCGCGACATGCCGAACTTCGCGCGAAGCCCTATAACCGCTCTGCCGGTAACAGAGCGGGTACTCTGAGCGGTTCGAGATGCATTCTTTGTGTGGACCTTCCGCGACACGGACTTCTTTTTGGCCGGGATTGTGCTCTTGCGGGTTTTCACTTTACGCTCGGCTGTGCGTTTGGCGGCCTTCTTCGGCATGATTTTCTTCCGATGCTGAGAAGGCTTCGGCTTGACAGGCACTGCATCTTCCGACATCTCGATACCGAACACGTCCGCCAGAGCATCGTCCGCGATACGTCTGCGACCGCCTTTGGCCTTTCCGGTGGCAGCCGCGACGCCAACCTCGGCGCTAACCAGCTCATCATGGTCCACTCCGCGTAGGAGGAAAAGCAGCTCCGGCTTTTCGTCAAGCCGTGCTCCCACTCCATAGAGCACTGCCGCCACATGTTTACACATGACAGCCCAGTCGGGGCAGTTGCACTTCAGGCTGATCTCCATTGGCAGGGGAAACAGGCCTTTGTTCCGGTCTGTTACAACCGTCATTACGTTCTCGGAAAGCCTGCCCTGGAGTAATTCGATGAGTGAACCGACTTGCCCGGCGCAGCGTTTTTTCACATCCGCCCATTTCTTTCGGGCAAGCGTCTCGATCGCGATCTTTACCTTGTAGAGTTCGGAGCCGCTAACCATGGCGTTGATCTCGCCCTTTGCAATATTGAGGTGGCACACCGAACCGTTGCGGACGTAAGTACGACCGCGCGGCAAACGGTTCTCGTAATCGCTGAACGATTCGAGGTGATCGCACCAGGCTTCGCCCCAAAAAGTGCGGGCGATTTTTCGCCCTTCGATTTCCACGGGCTGAACGTCAAGCCCTTTCTTCCGCAGCTTCTTCATCTTCTTCAGGGCGCGCTCGCGGCGTACTGCCACGGGCACGTATGGTCTCCAATCGTATCTGCCCATCGTTTGTCTCCTATAAGCCCGCCCGGTCGATATCGAGGGCCACGACCTTGAGCAACTCGTCGTTGCTCATTTCCGTCAACATGGATTCGGCCCCGGCCTTGAGAATATCGTCGGCAAGGTTTGTTTTCTCCTCAATCAGGGCGTCGATCTTCTCCTCGACCGTGCCCCGGCAAATGAACTTGTGTACCACCACGTTTCGATGCTGGCCGATGCGGAACGCCCGGTCCGTCGCCTGGTTTTCGACAGCCGGGTTCCACCATCGGTCGAAATGGATCACGTGCGAGGCAGCAGTAAGGTTGAGTCCCGTGCCGCCGGCCTTGAGGGAAAGCACGAAAAACGGCGGCCCGTCGTCCCTCTGGAACATATCGATCAATTTTCTGCGTTTCTTGACCGCGGTTCCACCGTGCAGGACGAGACCCCCGCAGCCGAACAGGTCTCCGAGAAATCCGGCGATCGGTTCGGTCATCTCGCGGAACTGGGTAAACACGAGAACCTTTTCCTGCCGCGACGCGATCTCTTCGCAGATCACTCTGAGCCGGTCGAACTTGCCGCTGTGGGCCGGTTCGTATTCACCGTCACCGAGGAACTGGCTCGGGTGATTGCATATCTGCTTGAATCTCATCAGGTAGGCGAGTACAAGCCCTCGCCGCTTCATCCCGTCGAGTCCATC
This sequence comes from Phycisphaerae bacterium, assembly GCA_021108335.1. GTDB lineage: Bacteria > Planctomycetota > Phycisphaerae > SM23-33 > SM23-33 > JAIORC01. The sequence goes on along the minus strand of JAIORC010000365.1, from coordinate 15,325 downwards.
AAGCGCCAGCGCAAGCTCCTCCACCGATTTGGCGTACATCGCCGCCTGCCTTTTTGCCAGGCCACAGAACGCCTTCATCTCGGTCTTATCGGGCAGGTCCGAGATAATGCTCTTGTCTGTCTTGAGCCGCCTGAGGACGTATGGCCTGACGAGATTCCTGAGGGGTGCGTACCGGTCATGCTCCCGCGATTCCAGACTCTTGACGAATTTCTTGAACCTGGCAACCGAACCGAGCAGGCCGGGACAGAGAAAATCGAACAGCGACCAGCTACCGGCGTACCGGTAAGCGCGATTCTGGCATCCGCCTTGAGCTGCTTGACCGTTTTCGTCTGGCGCGAGGATGGATTTTTGATGGCCTGGGCTTCGTCCAGAATGACCAGCCGCCATTCCACATCGAGCAGCCACTTCTGCCTGAGCAGCATTCCATAGGTAGTCAGCACCACGTCGGTTTGGGCAAGAGCCTTGCCGGGGTTCTTTCCGATAGCAACAAGCGATACCTTGTCCGTTTCCGATGGGTGGATGAAGCAGGCCTTGAGCGTCGGCGAGAATCGCTTCATCTCGGCCTTCCAATTCGCCAGAAGCGATGCCGGAAGCACAAGAAGTGACCGTTTGCCGGACAACTTGTTCTTCAGGACCAGCAGAAGCGACAATATCTGGATGGTCTTGCCCAATCCCATGTCGTCGGCAAGGCAGGCTCCGAGTCCGAGGTTCGACAGGAACCAAAGCCAGTTGCGTCCGGTTTCCTGGTAATGACGAAGCGTACCGTGAAAATCGTTGCTGCGCCCGCCGGAGGCCAGGCCGCTGGGATCGCGCAAGCCCAAAAGGACATCGGAGAGCCATTTGCCCGCGTCAACGAAAGACCACTCTCGATCCCCGTTCACGGATGCGTTGTCGGTATTCAAATCTGCGGGCGCGCCAGCCAGCAGTCGCATACCCTCAATGAAAGAGATTCCTTCCCCATCTGCGTTAGCCTCCACCCGTTTCCAGTGCTCCAGAGCTTCAGACAGTTTTTCCCGATCAACTTCGATCCATTGGCCCTTCACATACGCCAGGCCATCCCCCGACGCCATGATCTGACGCCATTCCTTCTCGGTCAGACTCTCGTCTCCCAGGGCAAGGCCAACTTTGAAATCCAGCATCGCGTCGGCGTTGAAACGACTTTGCTTCTTCTCGCCAATTGTAACGGCTACTCGCGGGCGCGGACGCTTGCGCCACCAGTCCGGAAGCTGAACCAGTAAGCCGCTTTCTTCGAGAAGAGGAACACTCTTGAGCAACCGATACGCTTCGCCTGGAGTCCACGCCAAAGGGTGAAAAACCTCTCCGGAATCGACCAGATCCTTGACGAAACCGACCTTCTCCGACGCTCGCTGTACGGGCGAAAGCAATCTAACCAATGCGTCCTTGTTTCGTTCGCCCGCATATTCCTGCAAGGCCCTACCCAAAGGCTGATACTGCACTCGCCCTCCCTTGGAAAGGCGTGGTGCATAAGTGGCCAGAAACGCGAAAGGCAACTCGGGGTCGCGTTTGTTTTCGGCCAGGTGAAAGCAGACACGCCCAACCTGATGCCAGATGGCGGCGTGTTTCTTCAGCCAACCATCCAAGCCGTTCCCCGACGCGACGATTTGCTTCCGCGTCCACGCATCCAGTTCACCCCAAAGATTCCGAAAAACATCGGTACTCAGATACTCGCCACCCTGCATGGGCGGCGCGGACAGCAGCATGGTCGCCAGTTCGGCTTCCGACGGTAGTTCAATCGGATCGAACCGGTTATCGGTGGACTCGGGCGTACGGCAAAGTTGCGTCAGATAGAGGCAGGCGAAATCCCGCCAGAAGGAAAATGACGGTGGCGGCGGTACATCCGGCCTAGTGGCTGCAAGCGAGAAAAGCCCGAAGGCCTGGGAGGAGGACAAACCGGAGGCTGCCCTTTTCATCCAAGAGCAGGCTGTTCCCATGCCTTCGTTTTTCCCCTCTCGCAAGAGCAGGCGACCGGCGGGTGTCAGCGTGAGATCGTAATTCACTTCATGCATACTCATCAGCAAAGGGTTGCTTTTAGACTGTGTAAATATATATCCGAATACGGCGTTCTACGCAAGAGTCAAGGTTGTGCCTATTGGCTGAACAGTTGAAGCGATGTCGCAGGCCGAGCCGGAGATGTTGGCCGAGTTCCAGAAGATCGTGGATTTTGCCGACATGAAGGCCACCGGCTGAAAACGTGAGACTACTTTCGGTCCAGCGATAACAGGGACTTACAGGCGAAAGTCTCAAAAACGGCCATTTTTGTATTCTGCGCCTCCGCCTATGACAGCCAAGACCGATAATTCGAACCCATTGCCCGACGATGCCATCGCGGTGACGAATTATTGCCTGTTCTTATGTATACCTTGTTCATACCGTCCATTTACGCGAGCGGCGAGCCTCGAACGATTCGATATCCGTCTCAGATAGAGTTTGGGGGGTCTTTCATTATTGGTTCAAGCCAAGTTCCCGACCGAGAATCTTGGAAACAAATCGTTCCCTGGAAACTTCGCCCATAACCAGTTTACGGATACGCTTAAGGGTTTCAGGCTTACGCTCCAGATTCTTGGCAGCTTCCATGGTATGGTGATAGGCTGCCCATACGTCCGTCCCCATGATCTCGTAGCCATATCCTTCAACCAGCCACCGAAGTGCCGCCATACCAGCCTCAACAGCAAATCGCGGCTCGGTCGCCTCCAAGTCTCGCGCAGCCCGAGTGAGCGTCTTTGGATCGCAAGGTGTACGATTGGCCAGCTCGATTGCCTCGTCATATAATCCGACAGATTTGGCGGCAGCAAACCATTTGCCTTCTTCGCCCGGAGTACTGGCAACAAGATCACACAGGATATCGCTTGCTTTCTTGTGTGGATACTTCTTAGCGACGGCGCGAAACGTTGCCAGGTAGGTTGGTTTCGGATTAGCCTTAATGGCGTAGCGATTGTAAGCTTCTTCAACCATGCCGCTTGATAATAAAATTTCTTCGCAGGCCAGTGCAATAGCGACGGGGTTTTCGTTCAATCCTCTGGAATTCTCCGCATAGAGAATAGCCTCGGCCTGCTTCCCCATGGCAACCAAGGCTTTTACGCCCCATTCCCGATCACTCCAAAACTTGTATGACGGGAGTCTGAGCAATTCCAGGATTTCGTTATTCCTTCCAGCCTTGAGCAGAGCACTCAGGCAAGCGGATATCCCCTTGAAATAGCCGCTAAACTCCGACGTTGGGCTCAATACCGTCCGCACCGTATCAATGAACCTATCCGCCCAGAGCGAGGCACATTCGGAAGTAACGCACAGTTCGCCCCAATAATCGGGAAGCAATTCGAGGTATGGTATATTATCTGCTTCCACCGCCTGCCAGAGACGTTCCAGCCACTTGTCGCGTAAGGCACTATCGACCGAAGCCGAAACGATAATTGGCACCAGTGCTTCAATGGCATTGTTGGCCGCCGTACCAATGGCACCTGACGAGCTATCCACCTGTTCAATGGCCGACGATACTTTTTCAAGAAACAGTACGGCACCCTCAGCCCCCAAAACAGGTTCCTTGCGAGCCACCTTCTTTATTTCCGATACGGCCTCCTTGATTCTCTTGATAGCCGGTTGCGAACGCCACCCAAATGCATGTCGCCTGAAACAAGCTCGGAACTTCCATTTATAGGTGGCTTTTGCGTTCATTTTCCAACAGTATCCTTTTTTGCCTCGCTATGCCGAGTCAAATTGCTGAATGGTGATGCCTTCGTATCTCGTAATGCTTCAGTTGTTTTGATTTTGATTTTCAATGGCGATAATTATCTTGTTGCGGTATGTGCGGGATTTTTTTGTGATCGCATTTAAGTAATCTGGACCTAAGATGCGTTGGAGTTCTTCGATAACCCGTCGGAAGGCTTCAACCCTGGCAGGCGGACTGTTGGGCGTAATGTCATGCTTGGCCAGCTTCCGCAGAGTGTGTTTAGGCAGTGTGTGGTAGTCGCGAATATCCCGGACTAATGTGCGAGCAAAAGGCAGCAAATCACCCAATTCCTGCGAGAAATGGCTTATCAAAGACTTCAAGCAATTGGACGCCTTGGTTTTCACCGCTTGTTCACTATGCGTTTTCTTATGGACAGGCCGATAGGTTTTTACCTGTTCATAAGCACCCCAAAAACGATCGCTTAAATCCAGACGCGGCTCGGCAGGCCCACATTCTACCAGGGGAAGCATATCTCCAAAAGTTAGTTCGGTTACTTTTGTCTTATCTGCGGTAGTATTGTCCACCAGTTGTACAAACAGGCCGAGCGCCTTCCTTTGCAAGACAACCACCTGATTGCCATCGGCCTGCTTGGATGTTTTCACTCGGGCGGGCAGTTTTCGCACTCGTTCGATGACGTCCGGGTGTTTTTCTTCGATTTCAGCCAGCTTATTGCGAACGGCCGTCAGCAGGCTTTCTTCTTCCGCTTCATCGGGATTCCGGTTGATCCGCTTAAAGAGCTCCGCCGCCGACGGTTCTTCGTCCGCGGCAAAAATCTTTGAGTCTTCACCGAGAATATTGTGGATCAAGAACATCTTCTGGGCGGCAATCTCCCGGCTATGGACGACACCGGCTCCCTGCTCGGTCGGGAAGAAATTGTAAATATACAGCGTATCAAACACTTTTTTGCCGATGCGGTTAATACGTCCAACTCGCTGGATTACGCGTGTTGGGTTCCACGGGATGTCATAGTTGATAATCCCTCCGGCCCGGTTGAGATTGAAACCTTCGGAAAGCTTATCGCTGGCGAGAAGTATCTGAAAATCATCTTCCTGCTTACTCTCAGCCGCGCTCGCATCGAAATTGGCGTAAATCTTTTTGACGGCACCCTTGGTCAATCCGCCGCTGGATACCGACAGTACCTGTCCGGGAAAAGCCTCCTCCAAAGCGTCCTGAAGATGCTTTACCGTGTCCATATATTCCGAGAAGACTATCACTTTTCGGCGAGGCGTTTCTTCCTTGGATACGATTGCCCGCAATTGCTCAATCAGGCAATCACGTTTGGGATCGTTTTCCACTAATCCGAAAGTCTCGATCATCTGCTTGAGAGTTTCGAATAATTGCCGGTCGGCCTGGATATCCTGGAGAAACGCGTCTTTGGCACGGAACCCTTCAATAACGTAAATTTTGTCGTTTTCCGGGCGTTCGTCGTCGGCTTCCAATTCTGCGGCGAAGTCATCCAACGCCTGCACGATTTTATCCTCGTCGGCTTCGTACATTTTCTCGATGAGTTTCCGATCAAGGATGTAGCGTCCGCCGGACTTCTCGATGAAAGTCAGCACAGCCTCGTGTACCCGCTTAAAATTACAAATACTCTTATAAAAAGCGCCGAACGAGCTCTCAAAACGCTTGACCAGCAACCGTCGCATGAAATCGTACAAGTTTCGTTGTTGCTCCTGAATGAATACATCCTGCTGTTCAGAGCCGGCACTTTTACCCTCATAGTTGAAAGGCTGATAGATAGCACCTTTGAATTCCCCATCCTCGCCAAAATAGCTGTCGATCACTTCCTGGTAGAATTTCGCCTGGCTGCGGTCCAACTCGAAGAACAATTCCACCGGGTCAGCCGTTTCGGGAATATCCGTAACTTCCCGACGATAAATATGGTCTGTTTTTAGATCGATTCGATTTCGGCGAATCAGCACCGGTTCAAGCATAGCCCGGATGTCCGCAGCCAATTCATGGCTCTTGGCCTGAACGTCGTGAATGTCCACCGGCAAATTCTCGAACATCTTCACATACAACTGTTCTGCCTTGGTTCGTTTATCGGATTCGGTACTGCTGTAGTATCGCGAAATATACGACAAATCCTTGAACATCACATTGTAGAGGGAAAATCTGTCTTCGAGGTTTTCATCCAGCGTAATCCCCGATTGGCCGGGCACCATGAACAATTTGAGCATGGCGAAAATATCAGACGGGCTGTTGTTGAATGGCGTCGCCGTCAGCAAAATCACCTTTCTGCCGCGACAAATATGGCTGAGCAGTTCATACGCAGCCGTGTCCTGATTGCGGAACCGATGCGATTCGTCAACGATTACCACCTCGATATCATCTCCAGCCGGGCCTTGGACGTACTCCAGAATGTCTTCCAATTTGCCGCAACTGCGTACTTCCCAATCGTAGAGTTTGAAATCGTGGCGGTACTTGTGCCATCCGCCAGTCTGGCCGTTCTCTTCGCCCATCAAACCCGGCGGACATATAATCAGGCCGCGACGTCCGAGATTCTTGGCAATCATCGAGGCAATCACACTTTTGCCCAACCCAACCACGTCGGCCACGATTACCCCATTGTACGCGTCCAGAATCGTCAACGCCTGGGCCACCGCGTCGATCTGATAAGAGTATGATTTATACCCCTGTTCTTCCAGCAGCCGCTCAACTTGCGGCTTGGTCTGCTTGATTTCCTGCAATTTTACATACGTATCGAGCATCAGCGTGTATGCCTCGAACGGCGTAACGTCCGCCGCCTGCGATTGGTGGCTCACAAACTCGATCAGTCGCTTCCGCCGCACGTCGTCGGTGGTAATCGGTAAAGCCGTCTGCCAGAGCGAATCGAAATAATCCTCCGCCTCATCCGTGCCGTAATCGCCGATCTCGACGTTGAACTCGTTCTGCCCGCGAAGCCCCGCGTGGGTCAAATTGCTGCTGCCCGTGATAAACCGTGAACCCTGAACAGCCTCCATCGCCCCCTGGAATTTGAACAGGTACAGCTTCGCGTGATTCGGCTCCCGCGTCTTGCGAATATCAAGCCGCCCAGCCTCGATCATCTCCAGAAAATACCGCACCTGGCCGTAAAATGCCTCGGTATCCATCTGTTCGTTGTTGATCGCCACGCCCAGCGACTCGAAAAAACGCTCCACCTTTTCCTCGCCGGTCGAATCCGCCCGCCCATTGCCGTGCTCACATGCCCGCCCGAGCATCTCGTCCACCTCCAGGCCGACCAGCAACTTAACGGTTACGTCGTCGCGCTGCTTGAGGCTGTCGTACAGCTCCCCCCAGCCGGAAAAGTAGAAAAACCCCACCAGGAACTTCAACTCCGCACAATGTCCCACCAACTGCCGCAGCCGACCCGCAACAGTCTTGTGATCCTTCTTATTAGTAATAAAATTCGACATCTTATTTACCTTCTACTATCGTAAACTTCCTGCTTTTTTAAATCACGATTCTAGCGGGACTTTTTTACTTTACCATTTTCAACTTTAACAGAGAAATGGTCTATGTTTTTACCTTGTGCAATAGTTATCAGCTTGCTCATGAGACACTGATAGCTTTGTAATTTTTTGTTTTCTTCGTAAATTGTCCGGCGGTTAACAATATCTGCATGAGGTTCTCCAAAATACACCGCGGTAATTTTTCCTACATGATGCTCATTGTTTTCAGCTTTTCCCAGGAATCGATATTCCTTTTCGTGTTTCCATGAAGTCAATTTAGTCGTAAGAATCGCTTCTATTGCTTCCGATCCAGAACCGTTCATGGTATCTATGTCATCCTTATACTCTATTTGTTTTACTCTTCCTTTATCTACTTCAATTTCAATTGCTATACCCTTAAATCCGTTGGCATAATATCCCCACATACAAGGCTTCTTAAAAGCTGCCGCAGTGGAAAAAGAACAAATGTTATACGAGTTCTTTTGCTTATAAATATCACCGATAATGTCATGGTTTTTAATGCGGAACACTCCCTCCATAGGGTCGTTGAGTTCTGAAAATCGAGAACACCAAAAACAGCCTGTTTCTATAATTGATTTAGCACGCTCAAAGTCTTTTTCATCTGCGAGCGGTCTGAATTTATACAGTTTCATACTACTCATTTGTTTCGCCCTTCACTATAGCGATTTCCTCGCCGGTCGAATCCGCCAGCCCGTTGCCGTGCTCACATGCCCGCCCTAGCAGTTCGTCCACCTCCAAGCCGACCAGCAACTTAACGGTTACGTCATCGCGCTGCTTGAGGCTGTCGTACAGCTCCCCCCAGCCGGAAAAGTAGAAAAATCCCACCAGAAACTTCAACTCCGCACAATGTCCCACCAACTGACGCAGCCGACCCGCAACAGTCTTGTGATCCTTCTTATTCGTAATGAAATTCGACATTTTTCATCCTTGCTTTGGGAGTTTTTTCATATCGCTTTCAGGCAGCTACCTGGGGACAATTTGTCCCTATGTAGCCACCAAGATATTCATCGCGTTTGCGAATTTTTTGTTCATTATCGATTCTCAACTATCACGATTTTCGCTTCGCCATTTTTTCTCCCTTCTACAATATGCTCTTAGCTTTGCTGATGCGATTCTCTTAGTTTTATTGAGACTTAGGCAACACCTATCCTACTAAAAAACAACTTGACTTATGGCCCTATTAATCCGATAATACCATTGTCGGTGGATGAAACTCGGCTCCATGCCGCGTGGTCCCGCAGTCCGCTGCGGGAGACCCTATATCCTCCGACTTCTTTTTTTGCGCTCCCGCTCAGCCAGGTTCAATGGCCGGTTCTTGTCGTATCGCACTCCGCGCCGGCCATCATCGATGACGTCCAAGTCATGCACCCAGTGCACTTTCGGCCAGATCAAGTCCACAAAACGCTCCTCGCCTCGCTCGAAGAACCGCTGCACCGCCCAGAGAAAGTAATCCACCGCCTGGAGGCCGGCATCGTTTGGTGGGGTGCTCGGTCGCACTTGCCAGAGATTCGGGGACTTCATGCCGTACTGCTTCTCGAAGGCACTTTCGGCCTTGGTGATTGCGGCCTCGAAGGCTTGAGAACGAGGCTTCTTGCCACGCTTGGCGTAGCAGATATCCACCAAGTCCACTACCGGGTGGAAGGAACGGAAGAGTTCTGTAACGAGGTTGTCGTAGACCTCGTTCTCTCGGTAGCGGTAGGTCTTGTCGCGTTCGTTTTGTTGGGAGACATAGGCGACCAGTTCCATCTTGTCGCGAACGACGGCCGAGAACTTCAACTCGTGCTCCGGTTTGAGCAGGATTTTGAAGACCTCGCGTCGCACAGCGTCCAGATCGTCCTTTGCGTGGAAGGCCACGGCTGTTTTCTTCCTTTGCGGTTGCAGGGACGGGACGCCCTTGAAGTACGGGTCGCCCAATAGTTCGGCCCTCAGAGCTTCGAAATCCGCATGCAAGGCCTTAGGGTCTGCTATATCCAGTTTGCCCAGCATGAAGTACCTGGAGACGCCCTCGTCGCCGACGACGACTCTGCCTCGTTTGGCAAACAGGCGAGGATCGCCGGCTTCATCGACGAAGTAGTAAAGCACATCCATGCTGTCTGGCCTGGAAGAGTCTGTCATCATTTGTCCTCGGATTCAACGGCCGGGGCGAACCGCCATGGGCGTTGATTGTTTATTGTTTTTTAGGCTCATAGGCTTCACACACAAACTCGACTTGGCCCTGCCAGCCGGCTCGTGTCAAATTACAGAGTATTTCTTCTTCACCCGACATCCCGTCTTTTTTGCAGGTAACACACAGATCAGGCTTTGAAATTAAATCCGGATTAATCTCGCTGCCGTCATCGTCGAAATATCTACCTGCCTGCAAATCCATATTTAACCATCCTTATCTTTACCCTTTTCGAGTTTTTTCTGTTTGTTTTCGATTTGTTTGATACTGGTATCTGGAGTAGGTAAATCTTCGGGCATAGTTCCGCCAAGTTCTTCTATGGTTTTGCGTACTTTGCTGCCGACCTTATAGTGTGTTTTGTTGGCTTTATGTTTACCCTGGATATTTTCACGGCGAAGCTTTTCTTCGGTTTGTGTTGCTCTAAACAAATTCGCGGCCAATTCCGTACTACCCATATGGTCAAGAATTTTATGGCTTTTCTTAAGGTTCTTATACTGATGAATACCCTTTGCATCAAGTCCGCCATACAGCCCTTTATAACCGTGATTTTGAAATACTGCGAAATCCAGATTGGTTTTAACGCCTGCCTGCTGGGCAGTTTCGACTAACTGCTTGTTGTGTTCTTTTAATTCATTACGCAGCAAAAGCCGTTTTTCATTTTCATGTAACCGCGAAAAAGTCTTGTCATCAGCTAATTCCTGCTTTCTGGTCTGGAGTGCAAAATAAGTTTGGCCGTGAGCGATTACGGGCTTTGTCGGGTCGCCATTCTGCACGATAAGATAGCAGGCATAACGGGAAAGGGCAATGTCCTCAATTTCTCTGGGTGCTCCTGAGCCAAGAGTAACCATTTTTCCCACTTGGGAAAAATGGTTTTCAGTCGGTTGTTTGGATGTTTTGCACGCTGTAATGGCTTTGCTGATCACACGCTTGAATTTATCCCAACTGCCATACTCAAGAATAGGCTGCAAATCTCTGGCCAACCAGAACTCCTCGCCATCTTTTGCAACATTGCGAATATCCTGAAAGGTCTCATTGTGTCTTTTTTCTATTTTATCGTTTTTCATTTTATTTACCCTTAACTATCGCGATTTTCGATCCCGTCAGGCCGTTATGATAACATCAAGATTGTAAAATTTAATTGGCTTGTTTGAATGACTAAAGTGCATTTTTTGCACATTGCTTTTTTCTTCTAATCCGCCGCGGGTAAAGATCTTTTTCAGGTGTTTGCTAATATTGCCAAATAACTCCCCGATAGCTTTTTGTAACAGCCAGACAGTTCCTTCTTTCAGAAAAACTTCAACTTTTACTTTCCCGTCATTCCCGGTGTAGAAAAGAAAGTTGGTTTTCTTCGATTTTCGCTGCGTCATTTTTTCTCCCTTCTACACGCTATTTGCTCGCTTGACGCGATTCCAGACCTGATGGCAGCCCATCTTGTGACTCTTTTGATTGCTAGTAAATTTCTGCCGAATTTTTTTTCAGCTTTTTGTCCACTGCTTCGAGAAATAGTTTTGCCATCACAAACAAGCGGTTTGTCCAACTAATCATCTGAGGCAATTTTCGTTGATTTTGACTACGGCGAGCTGCAGATAGATCAATATCCAGTTCGTGTATCATCTGGTTTCGTGCGTCGAAAATCGGCTTATCCTTGGCCTTGTCAATTCCGTGAGTCTGAATTCCCAATGCTGCAGCTGCCTTGAACAACTCCTCTGTCGATTGCAGGCTGCTTCCAGTCAAATCGTCAATATAGAGTTCAATAACCTGTTTACGCTGATTCTCTGCGATCAAAACAGAACTGAGGAGACCGGCAACAAATTTCGGATCTTCTTGAAGTTTCCGTTTTAGGAAATCAGACAATTTTCCATTAACCTTCTCGTCTTTGTGGGACAAAGGTGTCAATGTGTCACGAATAAGCTGTTTGATCATGGAGTCTAAACCTGCTGCTGCCATAATCAACATAGAACGCAATGCGGCCTGCTCATTGTCTGTCGTCCCACCGCGTAGATTCCCTCTCTCTTTTCGGAGCAAATCAAAACAATGCAACATTGCGGAGGACGCCTCATGAGCCTTTTTGAGGATTATCTTAGCATTCTCACAATCTTCGCAGGAAGATGTAATCTTAAGACTTTTTAATATCTTCTTTTGTGGCGATGTTTTTTTGATTGTTTTTTTCACGACTTTCTTTGTGTTTTTCTTGGCCATGGCATTCCCTTGCTTAAACACTATTTGCTCGATTGACACGGTTCCAGACCAAGCGGCAAACGGCCCGGTAAACATCTTTGCGTTCTTCCTCTGTCAAATCCAATGCGTCAAAGACAATATCATCCAGTTCTTTTCGATCCGGTAACGGATTCGGCTCCTGTTCCTCAATCGGAACGTCGCTCTCTGGATTAATGCCAATCTCCTCAAAAATTGGCTGAATCCTGCGATCCAGGAAATTCTGCAAAAGCGACGAGTCAGGAATTATTCTCAACAACTTAGGAATGTAGAATAGTGGAATATCTTGCCCACCAAATTTCAGCCCACCACCACCCAAATTAGCTAACCCTATTAACTCCCTTTGGAGAATAAAAAAGGAAGAGTTCATATAAAGGGCCAGAACTCTTCGATCTATTGCTTTCGCGATAACCCGATAGAATTCTTTTCCGACAGCCTCTATAATATTGAACAAGGCCAAGTGATCACGGCCAAAGGTGCGGGGAAACAAAACATCTGCAATTATCCTTGAGTTTCCTCTTGTATTAACACCTCGCAAATAGACATCTTGGTCTTCAAGACTAATTCGCCGGGTTTCCCGAATACTACGGATGAACTTTACCGGAGGAAATTGTTCGCCTGTATTGTTATCATGGACATAACCGAGAACCTCCACTATCGGCTGATTATCGATGGAATCTCCCAAACGAAGAAGTTTCTCTTGTTTGTCGGCAATCAGGCTTAGGAAGAAGTCCGGGGCGCGAAGATATTTTCCGCCCCACTTGTCACCGGTATATTCCCTTGCCGCAACAAGATTTGTTCGTCCTCCTTGAACACCTGAACAACCTTCCTCTCGCAAGGTTACAGTTGTGACAGGATAAACTCGAAAGGTGTCTTGTTTTTCAATTTGGATGGCATGTTCGATAACCAGGAGGTTTTCTGTTGTTAACGATTCCTCGAAGGTTTTTTTGAAAGCGACAAATTGAACAAGATGATCGGTTTCTGGTTCGCCGGGCGCATCGAACAGGGAAATGATTGTGTTCACATCGGCTGTTGAGAAACTACGTTTGGCGTGGTTATCGATAATGCGGTGCATCTGCACATTGTAAAGCAGAAATCTTTGCATCCATACACCATACCCCACATCCAACCATGAATTGCTACAAATGAAACAGTGGATTCCCTGTTGGTTCAACAACCGTAAGGTTCGTAAATAAAAGTAGACATAAAGGTCTGAGCGTCCATTGATTCTCACGCTTGGGAGGAAATATGAGGGATAGTCAGAGCGAATAACCTGCTTCAAGGCTTCCTTGTACTCCCTTGTGGAAAGATTTCCATTGGGATCAGCAATGTCTTCCTTTTGGACATATGGCGGGTTGCCGATGATAATGTCGAAACCACCACGATCATGAAAGATTTCGGCAAACTCGATGCTCCAAACCAGCGGGCGATTGCTGCTATTGCGTAGGGCAAGTTTTTCGGCTTGGAGTTCTTCGATGTCCTGACGAAGTTGGTGCATTTCCTGCTCGAAGAGTTGTCGCTGTTGAATATTGTCTTCCCCAAATAGATTCCCCTGCCGGCCGCGCCCGGAATTCAACTCATCCAGACGCGATTGCTTCTGCCGTATTTCGGCGTCGATGATATCGCAGAACAGGCGGTATTCGTCTTGGACCAGAGAATCAGCCGAGATTGACTCGTCGTTGTAGAAAAAATCTCTTTTTTTCTTTTTCAGGGCGGCGACCTTGCGTTTGACTGCTGTTGGTAAATCAGCGTGCCCCTGGATGGGAAATAGCTTCCCGGCAATCCGCTGAACAATAGAATCACCGCAACGTACTTTGAAGTTCAGGTTCGGCAGAAGAGGAAATTGTGAGTTTCGCATTTCATCGGGCATATCGATGAAAAGGCTCAGCCAAAGTCGAAGCTGGTTGATCCAGACGGCCCAACGTTTGACCTCTACCCCATAGAGAGTGTTTGCTATGATCGCCTTTTTACGTTCGAAGGCCTTCTGGATATCAACAGAATCTTCGCCCGGCTTATATCTGTACTCATCGGGACAGTTGTTGCGAGTTTCGAGATTTTCCAAAATATCGCCGAGTACCTGCATCATGCCCACCTCGAACGCACCCGATCCGGCGGCAGGGTCGCAAACCGTTACTTCTCGAAGGGTTTTGATAAGTTCCCCGATCTGTGATTTTGTAAAATCGCCCTGTTTCTGGTCGTCATCATATTCACTCCCCGACCCACCTTCACGGAAGAGAAGATGATACAGGTCGTCGATGCTATTCCGACCAAAAGCAAGATTCTTCTCCAGCCATTTGACCAGAGAAAGCCGACACATGAAATCAACTTCGGTACGAGGCGTATAAACCGCGCCATCGACTTTGTTTACCAATCGCTCAAAAATAATACCAAGGAATTCCGGGTTGAGTTCCAGTTCCTCATCATAGCGGGTGTTTTCTTCAATGGTGAAATTGTACTGGAACAGGAAATCAAAGAATTTTTCCACCTGCTCGTCTGGTATAATCAAGGCTTGGTCGTCCACACCCCATTTTTTCTTAAACAATTCACCGTTGAGGTATGGAGCCATCTGAAGAGCTTGCCGGTTCTCTTCACTATATGGTGTATTTCCCCCACGTACCATGTGTCCGGGCGGGTTGTTCATCGCTTCGAAAAACATCGGCTCAAGCCATTCGGAATAGAACGTATTCGGCCCAAAGTTGCCGTTAGTGTAATCTTGCCAGAACGATTGAAGAAACTCTGGATTTTTCCCGAGCCAACCCTTCTTTTGCACAAATCCGAGAAAAATCGTACGAATCACAAACAGCAAAGCCTGATTCTCTTTTGTATCACCAGAGGCGTTACCTTGTACGTTTAAGGCAATATTGTCGAAGATTGGCTTGAAATTGTTGTAGAAATCGCTGGAGACTTCATCAAGCGAGAATGCTTTAAGCAGGACATTAAGAGACTCAAACTTGGCCCTACCGATTTGGAGACGAAAGGTTTTGTTGGGCCGAACGGGATCGACGTAGTATGTGTACCGCTTGAAGGTGGAGAATTCGCGTTTTTTGCCGGAATAAATCGCGGTAATGAGGCTGAATCGGAATCTGCCGTCGTCGTCATAGAATACGAAGATCGCGGCATCGTTGTGGTTCTGCTTGATGATTTTCCTGGCAACGTCGTATTGTCTCGTTCGGCTGCGTCGGCGGGTCATATCGCCGGTAATCTTCCCAGCCAGGACGATCAGCGTACTGTCGGGGCTAAATTCTATCTCGCCAAGTTGTTCGAGCGATTCGAGCAGGTCTTGATTGTCGGCCAGCTCATGGCTGCGATCTTGCCGGCCGGGCCGGAACTTTCCCGCCGCAATCTCGAAAAACGTTCTCAGCGACTCCGGCGAAACTTTTTCGATAACCTGCTCAAGTTGCTGTGTACAAGACATTGTCGATCCTTCTGGTTTACCGCCATTCTTCCCATATGCCCGCGTCGGCGGGACGCCATCACGTATCCATGCGTCTGGCTACAATCTCTTTCGGCGATTCCGCCGCCGGCTTCGCTTTCCGCCGCCCAAGCGAACAGGCAGAGTACATCCAAAGTGAAATGATAGCGGATACCATCTCAAAATGCCAATAATCGGCAGCCACGCAGCATGGTTATCGTACCGGAAGGGTAAAGACGGAGTAAAATCGTGGCGCTGGGCGGGCGGGAGAATTTCGTAGCGATCTTGGTAACGGATTCCGTAAAGTCAGTGGAAATTTTCTTATCCATTGGCCTTTA
>JAIORC010000099.1 GCA_021108335.1 Phycisphaerae bacterium | reverse complement strand
CCCCAACCTTCAAATCTGCTATGATTTCCAAGCCCGCCGGCTTGGCAGGCCCGCCCGGGTTTGGCCCGTACATGACCCAGCCGGCAGCGATCCGCATATCCACCGCTACGTAAAAATCCTCGCCGGCTGTTACCTCCGTATGAGACGGTATCGCGGTGATGTTCAGATATTTTTTAACCTCCGGCTCGCCCGGTTCGAAGGGCACGTCAAACGAACCGCCCTGCCCCAGAACAGGCCCCACCGCCAGCAGCGCAACGCCCAAAAACAATAATCGCCGTATCATGTTCACTTCCCGTAATGAATAAATTTCCAACATTTGGTGGCACAGGTTTGCAACCTGTGCCGTGGTGGCCTGGGAAGGCCACCACGCTAGGGTAAGTACTCCCGCCCACGCGGTTACTAAAACTGCCGACCCAAAACGCCGCTTTGAACCATCCGGGATATTATAACCTTTTTCGCATTTATATTTCCCTATGATTTACAATTGGCCCGGAGGTTCGTAGAATCCTGTCATGACCTGGAACATACCAAACCAACTGACAATGGGGCGAATCGTCCTTGCGGCGATCTTTTTCACGCTCCTCGGAATCTACCACCCCGAATTACCCAGCCGCGAGGCACTGATGGGCGCATGCTTCGTAATCTACGTCATCGCCGCCGTTACCGACTTTTTCGACGGGTATCTTGCCCGGAAGCTCGACCAGGTTTCCGACTTCGGGCGAATGGTCGATCCCATTGTGGACAAGGTGCTGGTTGTCGGGGCGTTCTGCATGTTGGCCGGGCCTGACTTCAGACTCACCCCGACGGCGATGCAAGGCCAGTTCGAGCAATCGCTGCCAGGCTGGCTGACCGGTGGCATGCTCACGACAGTTCAGCCGTGGATGGTGGTCGCCATCCTGGCGCGGGAATTCATCATCTCCGGGGTTCGGGGTTACAGCGAATCGCAGGGCAAAAAGTTTCCCGCCATCCCGATAGGCAAATTCAAGATGATCCTCCAGTGCGTAGCCATCGGTTCGATTCTGTTTTGCCTCGCATGGACGCCAAAGGCTGCCTGGAGCAATTGTATAAAGGTGGTAACGGTATGGCTGAGCGTACTGGTTACCGTTCTCAGCGGTGTGGTCTATCTGTACAAGGCCCGGCGGCTTTTCAGCACCGATACGCTGGAGAAGTAGAGATTCACTGAAACATGAACGGTTAAAAAATCAACACAATCAAAAAAATTCTGGTTACGGGCATGGGCACGGGATACTTAAGGCCCGCGCCGGGTACGTGGGGTTCGGCGGCGGCATGTGGCGTATTCGTGGCGGTGCTGTGGGCGACAGGCCCGAACAGCCTGGTACTCACAGCCGCGATGGCAGCCCTGGCTGTACTGGCTACGCTGGGCTGCGTGTGGCTGGGCGACTTCATGGAGAAAACCTTCAGCCGCAAAGACCCGTCCCACTGTACGCTGGACGAATGGGCCGGCCAGGCGATAGCCCTGCTGTTCCTGCCGCTGGGCGTCGGCTGGGGGCAGCACGGTATAGCAATCGCCACCGCGTTCGTAACCTTTCGCGTGTTCGACATCATCAAACCGCCGCCGGCCCGCCAGGCGGAAAAACTGCCAAAGGGCATCGGCGTGGTAACCGACGACCTGATAGCAGGCCTGTACGCGAACATCGCCAGCCAACTGATCCTCAAATATTTGGTGGGCCTGTAAGTGCGCAAAATCGGAATAAAAATTTTATTGCCCGTCCTGCTGATTGCGATCATAGCGACATTTTGCCTCGCCGGAGAGCAGGATGCCAAATCCACATCCAGCCCGCCGCAAAAGCCGGGCAAGCAGCCGCAACAGAAAATCACGCTCAGTCAATCGGTCGTTCTCGGCGTGGTCGAGGGGCTTACGGAGTATCTGCCGGTTTCCTCGACGGGGCATTTGATTCTCACCAGCCATGCCATGGACTTGACGGAATTTTCCGACGAGCCTGGGCCGATGGGGCCTAAGCTCGCCAAGAACCAGGCCATCGACTCATTTGAGGTCGTCATTCAGCTCGGCGCGATTCTCGCGGTGCTGGGCCTGTACCGCCGGCGTATCGGTCAAATGTCGCTCGGAGTCATCGGGCGGAACCCAGCCGGCCTGCGGCTTGTCGGGCTGCTCGGGGTGGCGTTCCTGCCGGCGATGGTGCTGGGGTTAGCCTTGCACGAGCCGATCACGGAATATCTTTTCGGCCCGTATACCGTCGCCGGAGCGCTGATCGTTGGCGGAGTCGTGATGATTATCGTGGAGAAGCTCTGCCGGCGGGGAAAGCGACTTCGACAGAAAGAGTCGCACCTGGAACAGATGCGGTACTGGCAGGCGTTTGCTATCGGCCTGGCCCAGTGCCTGGCGATGTGGCCGGGTACCAGCCGCAGCATGGTTACGATACTCATCGCCGTCGTGGTGGGGCTGAATTTTATCACCGCCGCCGAGTTCAGCTTCCTGCTGGCGTTGCCGACGCTTGGCGGAGCGACCGTATACGCAGCCACGAAAAATTGGGACGGCCTGATGGACGCAGCCGGCTGGGATACCCTGCTTCTGGGCACGGTAGTAAGCGCCATCGCCGCCGCCATCGCCGTCAAAGCCTTCGTAAAATGGTTGACGAACCACGGCATGATACCGTTCGGCGTATACCGGATTATCCTGGGCCTGGCGGTTTTCGCCTACTTCGCACGAATGATCCGCTTATAAGATTTTTTGTAGGGTGAGTGCTCCCGCCCACGTGGTGGGCGAGTGCCGTAACGAAATCCGAAATCCGAAACAAAAAACAAATTCAAAATCCGAAAATAAAACAAACATCCGTTACTTCGCGACGTTGCTGTTTTTGTTTTGAATTGTTTTATTTGATATTGTTTTTTGTTTCGGATTTCGGATTTTTATGTTGGGTGCCGTGGCGGGAGCGCAGCGACAGCCACGATGCTACTGAAATCTACGAAGAACCATACTGACAAGGCACACTGATGGAGCAGACCGGCAACCACGATTGGGGCAAAAAAATCCTCGCGGAGGTTTCGGCGGACGGCCATGGGGTCGTGCTGTTGTCCGGGCCGGCTGATTGCGGCAAAACCGCCGCCGCGCTGGAGCTTTACCGCTCCGTCGCGGACACCGCCGTGGGAAGCGCCTGCCTGCTGGTTCCCAATGCCGCCACCGGTAGATATCTGGTCAATCGACTGCGGGCCGAGACGCCGTCCGGCGTGTTGGTAAGCCCACGCGTAACCACCTTCGCCGGGCTGGGCCGGGATATCCTCGCCGCCTGCCGCGATTCGGCACATTCCATCACGCCATTCGACCGCCATCTGCTGCTGCGGGAGATAATCGGCCAACTGCATCAAGCCGGCAAATTCCATGCGCTCGGAGCAGTCGCCAGTGCGCCGGGACTGACGGCTACGCTCGACAAAGCCATCGCGGAACTCAAGCGGGCAGCAGTCGATCCGCAAGACCTCGCCGCCGCCGTCGGTAGCAATCGCGGCAAATCGCACGACTTGCTGCTGGTCTACCAGGCCTACCAGCAGCGGCTCCAGCAGGACGGACTGTTCGACGTGGAAGGCCAATTGTGGCAGGTGCGGGAACACCTCGCCGACGCCGGAAACGCGACCAACGCAGCCCTTGGCCTGGGTAAGCTCAAAGCGATTATCGTGGACGGCTTTACCGATTTTACGCCCACGCAGTTGGAAATTCTGAGGCTGCTGTCAAGCCGGGTCGAACGACTGCTCATAACGTTGCCGCTGGCGAATGACGAGCGGCAGCGGATGTGGCAGTGGACCAGCCGGACGCGGGACGCCCTGCGGCGGGCGTTCGGCGACGCGATGGGAGAAATTAACCTCCCGCCGAAAACCGCCCCCGCCGATTCGCCGGCGACGCTGGCGGAGAAAGTTTTTGCGCTGGACATCGACGACGCCTGCCCACCGCCCAAGGACGTTCACGTTATCGCCGCGGCGGGTATCGATTCGGAAGTCGCCGCTATCGCCCGGCGGATTAAAAAATTGCTGGTGGACGGAGCGCCAGCCGGCAGCATCGCGGTATTGGCCCGCTCCGCCGACGCGTATCGCGATTCGGTTACGCGAATATTCGGGCAGTTCGATATCCCCGCTCAGCCGGCTGCAATTACCCTACCGGCGGTGCCCGTGGTCCGCTTCGCCCTGGCGGTATTGGAGATGGCCGGCGGCGGCTTCGAGTTCCTCAAGGTTCTCCGCGTGATTCGCAACAGCTATTTCCGCCCGGCGGCGATGGGAAATTTCAACGCGACGACCGTCGCCGCAGCCGAGTGGATTATCCGGCAGGGTAACGTCCTTGGCGGACGGGAAGCCTACGCCGCGGCAGCCGAGCGGCTCGGACGCCGGGCGAGCGAACGGCTGGACGAAGACGAAAAATCCGCCGCCGGGCCGAACGCCGATGCTATCGCCGCAGCCTCGCAAATGCTGGCGAGCCTGTTCGACATCGCCGCCGACGCAGCCAAATCGCCCGGCCTGACCGGCTTGGCAAATCTCACCGAAAAACTACAACTCGCCGTCGCCGCCTGCGCCGGCAGCGACCCAGCCCGGGCAGCTCGCGACCTGCGGGCGATACAGGCCTTGGCGTCCCTGGCCCGACGGCTGGATGATTCCGTTTCGCAGGCCCAGGCCGTCGAAGCGATGGCCCATATTTCGCTGCCGGCGGCGCGAACCGAATCTCTCGTGGATTTCATGAGCGTGCTGGACGCTCGGGCGATGCGATGGCGGCACGTTTTTATCGTCGGTTGCAGCGAGGGGCAATTCCCCCGCCGCGTCAATGAAGCGTCGCTACTGGGCGAGACGGATCGCCAGAACTGGCAGTCGCATGGGGTAAAGCTGGACCTGCGAGCCGACCTGACCGCCCGCGAAATGCTGCTGTTCTACCTCGCAGCCAGCCGGGCCGAAGTTAGCCTGACCATAAGCTACCTCCACGCCGACGCTGGCGGAAAGGCGTCAGCCCCGGGTAGTTTTCTCGAAGCCCTGCTGACCCCAGCCGGCGGCTTGGACGCATGGCGGGACGGCGGGCAGTTTACCCTGATTTCGCACGGGCAATTCACTCCGCCGGCGGATGAAATCGCCTCGCCGGCTGAGGCGCTCCGCGCGGGCGTCGCCGGATTATTCAGCCGCGACTACCCACCATGCCCCGCCGGGCTTAAATGGTCAGCCCAGCAGCAAGGCCCGCTGCTGCGGCAGGTGGCGACGGGATTATGGGCAGGCCATCGCCGCTGGCAATTCGGGCCTTGCAACGAGTACGACGGCAATCTCACCGACGCCGCCCTCAAGGAGCAACTAGCCCGGCGATATCCCGAAAAAATCCTGTTCTCCGCCAGCCGGCTGAGCACGTTCGGCCAGTGCCCGTGGCGATACTTCGCGAAGTACGTCCTCGGCCTCGAGCCGCTCATCGAACCGGAGCGGCAACTCCAAGCCGTCTCCAAGGGCATATTCTGCCACGACGTTCTCTACGCCACACTGACCGACCTCGCCGCAACGCTAGGCCGTCCGCTGAAACTCACCGACATCGCCGCTGCCGACCTCGCAGCTGCGTTGAACCGGAACTTCGACGCCCAGGCTGCCCGCGTGGAGGCCCGGACGCCCCATTACCCGCTGCTGTGGGAAATCCAGAAGAAAAGCATGCGGGCCGAGTTGGCGGAATATCTGAAAGACCAATGCGTCGACAACCCGCTGCCGGCTGAGTGCCTCAACTTTGAATTGGCGTTTGGAATGGCAGGGACATCTGCGGAAATGTCCGACCCAGCCAGTCAGCCAGTGCCGGTGGAAATCCAAACCCCCGCCGGCGTCATTCGGCTTCGCGGCAGAATCGACCGCGTAGACCGCGTGGAATTCGAAGGCCTCGCCGGCTTGCTGGTGGTGGACTACAAAACCGGCAGCCTCCCGAAATCCGACGCCAGCAAGACCGGCCAGAACACGCAAGTCCCGCTCTACACCATCGCCGCCGAGCAATTACTGGGCGAACAGGCCCTCGGCGGAGCCTTCCACGGCATCGCCGGCGGGAAAGCGAAATTCAGCTACTTCGCCGCGATAAAACTCTCCCGCGGCAAGCTGTCCGTACAGGAAGATTATCAACAGATGCGCGACGCCGCCATCGAGACGATAGGCCGCTTCGTCACGTCGATGGGCCAGGGGCAATTCGCCCTGCAACCCGTAGAACACGCGTGCAAATACTGCCCGTACCGCCAGGCCTGCCACGTCAGCCCCGCACGGGCGGAAGTCAAAATGCAACAGGCCGGGAGGGCGTCGAATGAGTAAGCCTCTTAAACTCACGCCCGCCCAGCAGGCCGCCGCCGTGGATCGCGTCAGCGAGAACATCGCTCTGCAATCGGGAGCCGGCTGCGGCAAGACGTTCGTATTGGCCCGGCGGTTCACTTCGCTGCTGCTGAACAGTCCCGACGTGGAAAACTGCCTCTCCCGGCTGGTCGCGCTGACGTTCACCGACAAAGCCGCCGTGGAAATGGCCCAACGCGTGCGGAGCATGTTGCGCTCGTTCGCAGCCGCAGCGGGCAGCCAGTCCGACCGCCGGCGACTGCTCCGCTGGGTCGAGCAACTCGCCGAGGCCCGCATCTCCACCATCCACAGCTTCTGCGCGTCGCTGCTGCGAACCCACGCCATAGAAGCGGGCCTCGACCCGGACTTCGCCGTCTGCGCCGAGCCGGTAATAACCGACCGCCTCCTCGCCGAAGCCGCCGAAGAGGCAGTGCTCGCAGCAGTCGAATCCGAAGACGCCGCCACCGCCGACTTGCTGGCGACGATGCGATTCGAAACACTGGTAGATCACGCACGCCACTTGGCAGCCGAGCGGGCGAGAATCGATCTGGCTGCCTACGACGACGTCGATGCGACCATGCAACGATGGGACGAATTGCTGCAAATCCAGCGGCAAAACGCGTGGCGGGAACTCCATGCCGACAAGGCGTTGAGCAAAATGCTCGACGAATTGGGCGAGGCCCGATGCGACAACGCCGCCGACAAGCTGCTGCCGATTCAGCAGGATACTCTCGAACAGGCGAGGCGACTGATGCAGCCCGGCCAGCCGACCGCCGAAGCGTTCGCCGCCGTCGCGGAGATATCGCCGCGCACTTATGGCTCGAACAAAAGCTGGGGAGGCGACGGAGCCGCCACCGCCGTCCGCCACCAAATCAAAGCCATCCAGGCAGCACTGGCCGAGTACGCGCAATTCGCCGAGCCGCTCAACGAATACGACCGCCAAGCCGCCGGAACCCTAGCGACCCTCTGCCGCCTTGCGACGGACGCCGAAGCCCGCTACCACAAGACGAAACTCGCCCGCGGGCTGATCGATTTCACCGACCTGATGACCTTCGCCCACCGCCTGCTGCTAAACAATCCGAAACTCGCAGCCGCCCTCGGCGACGGCATCGACCAACTGCTCATAGACGAAGCCCAGGACACCGACGTCATGCAACTGGAACTGCTCATGCAATTGCTCGCCGGCGGCGACGAACCCGCCAGCGACTTGCCGGCAATGGGCAAGCTGTTCCTCGTCGGCGACGCCAAGCAGAGCATCTACCGGTTCCGCGGCGCACAGGTGGAAGTTTTCGAGAATCTCTGTCAGAAGCTGGGCCTCTCGCAGCAGGTAAACCTGGACGTCTCATTCCGCACGCTCGCTAGCGGCGTGGAATTCGTGAACCACGTCTTCGCCGGGCTGATGGACTCGTACAATCCCATCCGCAGCAATCGCAGCGAGAAGCCGACCCGCCCGTCGGTGGAAATAACGCTGGCCCAGCCGACGAAAAACGAACCCTTCAAGAAAATCGACGATTGTGTCGCGGCCCAGGCAGTCCTGACCGCCCAGCGAATCGAAGAAATGCTCACCGGCGGCGAAAAACTCGTGTGGGATTCCGAGGCAGAAGCGTTCCGGCCAGTCCAGCCGGGCGATATCGCGATTCTCTTCGCGCGGATGACCAACAGCCTGGAATTCGAACGCCAACTCCAAAGGCGCGATATCCCGTACCACGTCGTCTCCGGCATGGGTTTTTATCAGCGGCAGGAGGTCTACGACCTGCTCAACGCGCTGCGGGTAATCGACAACCCCTTCGACGACATCTCGCTGATGGGCCTGCTGCGAAGCGCGATGTTCGGCCTGGACGACAACGCCCTGATGCACATCGCCTCGACGCACGAAAAACCCTACCTGCCGAACCTCTCGCCGGACAAACTCGTCGGCAAACTGGACGATGCCCAACTGGCGAGTCTGCGATTGGCCTGCGAAATATTGCGGAAACTCGGCGGCTGCAAGGACGCGATGGGCATCGACGAACTGTTGCAGGAATTGCTCGACGCCACCGGATACGAGGCTACGCTGCTCGGCCAATTCCAAGGCCGTCGGATGGTGGGCAATATTCGCATGCTGCTTGGCCATGCCCGCCCGGCTGGGGAATATATTTCGCTGGCGGAATTCATCCGGCAGATCGAGGAGCAGATTTTCAACGAGACGCGATCCGAGCAGGCCCCCGTCGCCGGCGAGAACGAAAACGTCGTCAGTATCATCACTATCCACAAAGCCAAGGGGCTGGAATTTCCCGTGGTGATTGTCCCGGACCTGAACAACGGCAGACCGACCGTCAAGGGCGCGATTCTCAATCGGCTGGACTGGGGGCTGACCACGAAAATCCTGCCGGGCCGGGATGAACACGAGCTGGCCGATGCGAAAAAGGATGCGGAAAACCCGCTGACGTTCCGACTTGCCAGGCAGCACGAAAAAACCGACCAGTGGGCTGAGACCATTCGCAAATATTACGTCGCGCTGACCCGGCACGAGGATTATCTCGTGCTGATCGGTGCGGACTATCGCAGCCAGGAGGGCAAGTTCAAAGCGCCCGGCTGTTTCATGCAATCGCTCGACGACGTGCTGGACATCACCGGCGCTCTCGAAGAGGGCCGGGATGAAGTACCCTACGGCAACGGCGAATACGTCGCCCGCGTTCGCCGCGTGGTGCCCACCGCGGCAGTGGGCAAAAAACGCGACCTGCCGCCGGGGCAGGTGCTTCTGCAATCCGCCGGCAGCGCCACCGAAGCGGGTCAGGCGCTGGGGTTCGCCGCCGCCGGCAGTGAGTCTGCCACGCCGCCGCTGCTTGGGCCATTGCCGGTTACGACGGGAAAAATCGAATTGGCTACGACGGCGCTGGGCGATTTCGAGCAATGCCCCATGCTCTACCACTGGCGATACGAACTGCGAGCGCCGACGGAACCGTTACTGCATTCTGGCGACGCGGAGCCCAGCCCCAGCCACGCCGCCGCCGGGCTTGATCCGTTGACGCTTGGAACATTATATCACCGCTGTATGGAGTTGCTGGACTTCGCCGCGCCCCAGCCGGCTGAGGTATTGCTGCGGCAGGTCGTCGAGGAAATGGAACTGCACGACTGCGATTTCGCCGCGCTTACCGGCGAATTGAGCGACATGCTGGAGACGTTCCGGGCAAGTGAATTGGCAGGGCAAATCGCCGCCGCCGGGGAAGTCTATCGCGAGCTGGACTTCCTGACCGACGTCGGCCCGGCGACCATTCGCGGGCAGATCGACCTGCTGTATAACAGCGGCGGGGCGTGGGGCGTGGTGGATTACAAGTCCGACCGCGTCGCCGCCGGCGAAAACATCGCCGCCAAGGCCCAGCGATATCAATTGCAGATGCTCATCTACGCCGCAGCCGTCGCCGGCTACACCGGCAAGCCGCCAGCCGACGCCAAACTCTACTTCTTGCGAACCGGCCAGTGTTACACATTCGAGATTACCCCCGAAACGCTGGCCCAGGCCCGCCAACGCGTAACACGCCTGGCCGGCCAACTCATCGCCGCCCGACGAACCGGCCAATTCCACCGCTGCAACAAAGACACATGCAGCTTCTGCCACCAGCAGCACCTCAAAAGCGTCAATCCGTAAAATGCGTGGGTGCAAGCACCCACCCTACAAAAACGTGTCGGGTGCCATGCTTCTGCTTGCAGAAGCATGCGGTAAGAAAACGCGTTGGGTGGCACAGGTTTGCAACCTGTGCCGCGGTGGCCTGGGAAGGCCACCGCGCTAGGGTATAAGCAAGGCCACCGCGCTAGGGTATAAGCAAGGCCACCGCGCTAGGTTGCAAACCAGCGGCTCCGAACCGGAGGTGCTACGGGTACTCGTAAGGTTTGCGATTGACCCAGCCGGCTTGCTGCGGTAGCGTGTCGGCATGACTGAGACACTTTACATCATCGACGGACATTCACAGATTTTCCGGGCTTACTACTCGCCGTTTCGCGACCTGACCAGTCCCACCGGCGAGCCGACCCGCGCGACCTACGTCTTCATGAACATACTGCTGAAGTTCATCGCCGACAATGAGCCGACCTATCTTGCGATGGCGGTGGACGGCCCGGCCCGCGAACTCAAGCGGCGGGAACTCTACGACCAGTACAAAATCACCCGCAAACCTATCCCGGACGACTTCTTCCCGCAGGAAAAGCGGATTATGCAGCTCGTCGAGGCGATGGGCATTCCGATTCTCCGGGCCAAGGGCTACGAAGCCGACGACATCATCGCCACCGCCGCCCAGCGTTTCGCCACCGACGATCTGAAAGTGATACTCGTCAGCCGCGACAAAGACCTCGATCAACTCGTTACCCAAAACGTCGCGCTCTACGACCCGATGAGCGATACCACCTACGACCCCGCCGCCATCCTCGCCAAAAAGGGCTATCCGCCGGAAAAGGCTGTCGAAATCCAGACCCTCACGGGCGACACGATCGACAATATTCCCGGCATAAAGGGCGTCGGGCCGAAGACGGCTGTCACGCTCATCGCCAAATACGGATCAGCCGCCGCCGCCGTCGCCGCCGCCGCCGAGCAGACGCCGGCACTCAAGAAAAACCTCCAAGCCGGAGCCGAGACGCTCGCACTGACCCGGCAACTGGTAACACTCGACCGCGACGTGCCCATAGACCTGAATCTGGCTGCGATGAAGCTGGAGAATCTCAACTACGCCGCAATTCTACCGATCTTCGAAGAACTGAATTTCACCAGGCTGATCGAAAAACTCCCGGGGATAGAGCACACCCAGCCGCAACCCGCCAACGCCGCCAGGCAAAAATCCGCCGCCGCAAGTCCGGCAAAAGCGAGCAGCCCAGACGCCGTCGCTTCCGCTGCCGAACCCGCCGCCGAATTTGCCCCCGTCGCGGAAATTAAAATCACCACCGCTGCCGACTTCGACTATCGCTTGATAGACACTGCCGAGCAATTGCGGGAAATCGCCGCGCAACTCAAAGCGGCGGGCCGGTTCGCCGTCGATACCGAAACCACCGACGTCCGCCCGATGTGGGCGTCGTTGGTGGGCATTTCGCTGGCATGGGAAGCCGGCCATGCTGTGTATGTGCCAATCCGTGGGCCGCTGGGGGCAACCACGCTGGAGGTGGAAATCGTCCGCGAAATCCTCGGGCCGGTGCTTGCCGACGCCGCCGTCGAAAAAATCGGCCATAACCTCAAGTACGATAAAATCATACTGGAAAACGCGGGCTTCACGCTTACCGGCAAACTGTTCGACACCATGATCGCCGCCCACGTGCTGGACTCGTCCCGCATGACGTACAAAATGGACGCCCTGGCGATGGACATGCTGGCCCATAAGTGCATCCCCATCGCCGACGTCATCGGCAGGGGCAAGAAGCAGATCAAAATGAACACCGTGCCGATGGACGTGGTCGTGCCCTACGCCGCCGAGGATGCCGACGTAACCCTCCGCCTCGCCGACGCCACGGGGCCTAAGCTCGCCGACGAGGGACTGGCTGAGCTGTTCGAGAACGTCGAAATGCCGCTCATGCCGGTACTTGCCGAAATGGAACGTACCGGCATCGCGGTAGACCGCCGGCGGCTCAAGTCGATGGAAATCGAGCTGTCCGCCCAGGCCGACACGCTGCGGGAGCAGATAATCGAAGCTGCCGGCCGGCCGTTCAATCCCGACTCGCCGAAGCAGTTAGCCGTGATTCTGTTCGACGAAATGAACCTGCCGGTCGTCAAGTCCACCAAGACCGGGCCTAGTACCGATTCCGGCGTGCTGGAGCAGCTTGCCGTCGAGCACGGCGAGGCGAACCCGCTGCCGGGCCTGGTGTTGGACTATCGCAAGCTCGCCAAGCTCATCAGCACTTACCTGGTGGCGTTGGCCCAGTGCATAAATCCCGACACCGGCCGCGTGCATACGTCGTTTCACCAGGCCGCGGTGGCTACCGGCAGGCTCAGCAGCAGCGACCCGAATTTGCAGAACATTCCCATCCGCACCGCGCAAGGTCGGCAGATTCGCTCCGCCTTCGTCGCCGCCGAGGGCTACAAACTGCTGTCGGCGGACTACTCGCAGGTGGAACTGCGGATGCTGGCCCACTTCTGCCGCGACGAAACGCTGATAGCCGCCTTCGCCGCCGACCAGGACATCCACCGCATCGTCGCAGCCGAGGTCTTCGGCGTGTCGCTGGAAGACGTAACGCCCGACCAGCGCAGCCGTGCCAAAACGGTGAATTTCGGCATAATTTACGGGCAGACCGCCTTCGGACTCGCCAAAACGCTGCGGATTTCGCGAGGCCAGGCCGGCGACTTCATCAAACGATATCGCGCCCGGTTCCCGAAGATCGACGAATTCTTGCAGACCTGCATCGACAACGCCAAGCGGGACGGTTACGTGGAGACAATCTTCGGCCGCCGGCGGATCATCGGCGAAATCGACTCTCGCAACCCGCAGCGCCGCAACGCCGCCGAGCGGCTGGCGATAAACTCCGTAGTCCAAGGCTCGGCTGCCGACCTGATAAAGCAGGCGATGCTAAACATCGCCGAGCGAATCCGCCGCGAAGGCAGACCAGCCAAAATGCTGCTGCAAATCCACGACGAACTGGTATTCGAGATCCCAGCCGAGGCCATCGATGCCGAGCAGGAAATGATAGTAACCGGAATGACCGACGCAATAGAACTAGCAGTACCCCTAAAAGTAGACGTAGGAACAGGCAACAACTGGCTGGAAGCGAAATAGCGGGGCATAGTTACGATAAAAAATGCTTCTCAAGCAGAAGATGGGACCCAGCTTAAACGGTTGTACTCACTTCCCTTTGCGGAAGATATTCGGATAAGCATTCTTCTAGTTTATTCCTTAGTTCTGTAAACGGGCCGTCATCATTGGCTACAAGCGCGTTACAGACTAGTTCAACATACGAATCAGTTTTCATACCTAAGCTTTCCGCCGCATATTTTAAAAATACTTTGCCTGGAAAATATCGCATAATTTTTTCTTCACCTGCCTGAAGGGCATCAATCAGAGTTTCTTTTTCCTCAGAAAATAATACGGAAGGAGAATTTTCCCAGTTACCTGAATCTCCTGCTTGTAGGTGTTCTTGTTCGACAGAAGCGAGGTCTTCTGTTGCCTTAAGATTATTGAGGGCTATGTTGAATTCATGTTCACATCTTCTTTTATAGCGTTCAGATATTTGCTTATTAAGCAATCCACCGGTAAACATCGACTGAGCTTTATTTATGAACTTTTCATAACAATCCGAAGAATCTTGGGCTTCCTTTCCAAGATGTTCAGCCACACTAAGAATAATTTTTTTCAGGCAAAAAAGATTTTCAATCTCATGAACTCCAAGTACATTCACAGATTGGGGAAGAGAATCAAAGAAGCGCTGGGGCCAATAATCTCTGTCTATAATTCCAATTGACTGAACTCCAGCAACAAGTCTGCTTTCGTCAAAAGCAGAGGAGCAACGAACCACGTCTTTGCTTGAGCCGACCGGTACAACAGCAGTATCTATACCATTAAACCAAGCAGAATAGAGCATTTGGTCCCGGCTATTACCTTCGTTTCCCTCACAGAAAACTATGCGTTTGGCATGTATCGAAAAAGATGCGGCTGCTAATAAAGATTCAGCCAGATCTTGAGGTATGCCTTCTTGAAGGGAAATTTGTTGAGGATCTTGGTTCGGTTTTATAATTACAAACGTAGCATTTACTCTTGATAAGGCAAATGCTAAATCATGAGTTATGTATACAAACCTACAATCATGCCTCATGTTTTGTAATTCATTCCAGAAACGCGAAGCTAAACGACTGTGGAAATGAACTTCAGGTTCATCAACGATTATAACTTTTTGTTCCGCATCAAGTACACGACCTGCCAAGTAGAGTGCAACTCTTTCTCCATCACTCATTTGTTGAGCGGAATACTCACCACTTGGGATATTGTATTCTGACCTAACTTTTGGGTTATATCCCGTGAATTCAATGTGTCGGCCAGGAAAAAGATGCTCCCATACTTTTGACAACCGCATCAATTTTGTAGTTTCTGGTTCTACAGACGAGTCTGTCTCATGTTGGTCGCGAAACTTTATTGCTGATGCAGAATCCTCTGCCATCAATTTAGAAAAAAGCTCATTTATTTCATTAGATAACTCCCAGGGTCTTGAATGCCTACTCGCTAGGCGATCTTTTAGTCTACTTTGTGCCTGATCAATTGACCGCATTACCACATCTGAAGGCATCGCTATATTTCTAAGTGCTGCAATCATGTTGGCGTTGTTCATATTAGCCATAGAGACTGCATGACGTGTTTTTCCTGAACCATTTGGCCCTAATATAACTATTGGCTCGGAACCGGGAATCACGATATTGTCTGATATTTTTATTTCTATTTCTTCTGTTATGGTACTGTCTCTTTTCCCGTTTAACATAATAATAGACAACACGATTTTTACTGATTCTATGCTACAGTGTACCGGTTCAGCGTGAATTGGACAAATCGTTTTTCGTGATAACTCGGTGGGTGGCATGGCGACACCGTAGGGGTCGCCATGATTGGCCCAGAAAAAAAATATCGATCTTTCCCCCAGGGGGCCACCCGATATCGTGGGAATTTGCACAGGTTACAAACCTGTGCCACCTGCTGGAGAAAGGTTTGATTCCCGAAAATAAGATGGTGTTTGGAAAGCAGGTGTATGAGGTAGCCAAAAGCAAGTTCAATGTCAACGAGTGGAGTGAAAAAGTAAGCGGTTATGGGAAGGTCTTCCTGTAGAAATGAACAGACCCCTTTCGGGGTCTGTTTCACGCCAGCCCTTACGGGCTGTCCACCTGCGAACTATCGCATTAACAATATTATCGCCGATTTCACTGAATTTGGAACAAAAATATACATAAAAAGGTATAAAATTTTTAACTGAATATTCGTAAGAGCTATTGCAGTAAAGAATTGCAGCGGTGGGCGGGTCGTCACGATTGGCCCAGAAAAAAATGTCGGGTGCCCCCCCCTTGGGGCAGGCCTGGGGGAAAGATAGACCAGGTGGCACAGGTTTGCAACCTGTGCCGCGGCGGCCTGGGAAGGCCGCCGCGCTGGGTTCGTGGATGTCGCAGAAATTGTGAATCGATCTTTCATGGCTATCCCGCAAAAAACGCGGGCTAACCATGCCACCCGATATCGTGGGAAATTGCACAGGTTACAAACCTGTGCCACCTGACGCCATACCACCCGATATCGTGGGAATTTGCACAGGTTACAAACCTGTGCCACCTGACGCCATACCACCCGATATCGCGGGAATTTGCACAGGTTACAAACCTGTGCCACCTGACGCCATTGCCACCCGATATCGTGGGAATTTGCAATCTATCACAAAACGCTGATGGCCATGTTTCTGTAAGCAGAAGCATAGCACCCGGCCACGGTTTCGACAGGCCCGATGCCACAGTTTTTGTAGGCCGGGTCTTGACCCGGCGGTTGCATGGCACATGCAATAAGTTCGTCCAATTCGGAGCAGCAGCGGTGAAAAACACGTTTTTCAGGGATGTGTTATCGGAGGGATTTTCATGTAAGAAGGCTGTCGCCTTCTTATTGCCGGGTCAAGACCCGGCCCCCAAGGGACAGGCCTACCAGAAACGGGTTAAAAACAGGAACCGGGAACTGGGGAAAACAGGAACCGGGAATTGGGAAAAACACATGGCTTGCAAGCAAGCCATGCCACCCAAACCCAGACCGCCCCGCGATGAATACTCTTCCGCTATCTGTCTCCGCTATTCGCTCCTGCTATCTGCCCCCGTTATTCCGGCAGGTATGCGCCGAGTTTTCTCAGGCGATCTCGCAGGGTACTCGTCGAGATGCCGCGAGTGTCCGTCTGGTTCTCGATGGCCAGTGCAGCCGCTACGCCGACGGCCTGTCCGGTGATGTAGCAGCCGGGCATGACACGCACGGAGCCTTGCACGTAGCGGTCCGTGCTGATACAGCGGCCGGCTACCAGTACATTGGTAAGCCCCTTCGGAACCAGCGAACGATACGGAATGCCATAGCTCTCGCCCGGTTCGTAACGGTAAAGTTTGCGGAATTGTTCTTCGAATTCGGCATATTTGGCGGAATCCGGCGTGGATGGGTGAATGTCCACCGGGTAGCAATATCGGCCGATCTCGTCGTCGAAGACAGCCCGGTTACTGAAGTCGTCCAGGTTCAGGACGTAATCGCCCATGATGCGGCGGGTTTCGCGTAATCCCATCAGCGAACCGGTTGCCACCAGGTCCATCTTCTCGAATCCCTGAAGATATTCCTTGTAGTAACGCTCGTATTCGAGCATCGATTTTCTGCCCCAGATCAGCGCCTCGGTGAGCGACCGTTCATCCGTTCCGTCCACGCCAAACGTATGGCCGATGTTTCCGCCGCCGATGCCCGGCCCGACCGGCCAGAATCCAGGCAGGTGCTTGTCCTCGTGAGTAAAGACCTTGTCTTTGAATGCCTCGTCAAGCCGGCAACCGTCAACCCCCTGGCTCGATAACTGATACCGTGCGTCGAAATCGATATTCGCCCACAGGCTGCACAGGGTACCGGGCATCATTTGGCCGTTTTCGTCGCCCTTTTCGAAGGGAGCGCCGGCCTGGCTGGCCAAGTCGCCGTCGCCGGTGCAGTCGATGTACATCTTCGCCTTGACCGCGAAAATTCCGCTCTTGGCTGCCAGAACGGCTGCGGTTACTTCGCCGCCGTCGGTCTCGACGCCTATCAACGTCGTATGAAAGGCAAAATCCACCCCAGCCTGAGATACCATCTCGTCGTAAACACGCTTGAGTATTTCAGCCCTGATGCCGATAGATTGGTGCCCCGTTGCGGGACGCTGCTGGGAAGGCCTCAGCCAAATGCCGTTCGCATTCGTCAAGTTGTCGAAAATATCTTTCCCAATACCGGCAGCGAGGAAATTTTTCCCGTCGCCGAAGCACATGAACGCCGGCACAAGCCCAGCCGTGCCCATGCCGCCGAAACAACTATGCCCCTCGGCAAGAAATACGCTCCGGCCTTGCTTGGCTGCTGCAATCGCCGCGGCCACGCCGGCTGGGCCGCCACCGGCTACGAAAACATCCACGTCGTGGCGAACGGGAATTTCACGCTGAATATTGATACTGCTCATTTTTTCCTCGCTGGAATATTTTGGAATATAATTGTTAAGGCTTAAGGGATATTGCCCATGCAACACCCGTCCACAGCCATCGCCGGGGTATTATGCACAAACACGGCTTGCAAGCAAGCCCACAGGGATTCTCGCTCCGCATTTTACCGGTTCCTGTTGTTGTGCGCTTGCATGTGGGTTGCTTGTGGGTAGAATCGGGTTATAATCCGATACGAGAAAGGAATCTCCTTTATGGCTTATATTATGGATCAGTAT
>JAIORC010000367.1 GCA_021108335.1 Phycisphaerae bacterium | reverse complement strand
TCCGCCAACATCTGCTTCATATTTTCCATGTGATGAATCCTTCCAGGGAACTGCACAAACGAAGACATTATATAACAGACCGATACATGCCCCCGCAAGCAGAAACATGGCGCCCGGGAATTTGGTGGGCAAATATCGTGGCTGTCGCTTCGCTCCCGCTACGGCATCCGACAGTTTGAATGTAGGGTGGGTGCTTGCACCCACGTGTTTTACGCCGCCGCGTGAGTATACTGCCGCCGCGTGAAAGAGATGAACTGGGTGGCATGGTCCCCTGGGGACCATGTGTTTTTCGCGTACCCACTGGTTCCTGTTTTTACCCGTTTCTGTAGGCCGGGTCTTGACCCGGCGAAAAGAAGGCGACAGCCTTCTTTCATGAAAATCCCACCGATAATACGTCCTTGGGAAAACATGGTTTTCGCCGCGCTGACCCGAACGGGACGAACTTATTGCATGTGCCATGCAATTGCCGGGTCAAGACCCGGCCTACTCCAAACTGCAAACATCATGGCGACCCCTTTGGTGTCGCCATGCCACCCAACTTGTGGGAGCTTGCAAACATCGTGGCTGTCGCTTTGCTCCCGCCACGGCACCCCGCATTCAGCAATCTTTCTTAATGGTCGCAGATGTTTTGGCCGTTTTGCAGCTCGCCGGCGAAGTAGTTGGCGACGAGTTTTTCCGGGGCCTCGGACGGTGCGCCTACGACTACCGCAATGTCGTTCTGGGTGAATATCTGCTGGGCGCGCTGGCCCATCCCGCCGGCGATAATCACGTTGACGCCCTGCTCGTGGAGCCATCGGGGCAGCGCTCCCGGCTCATGTGAGGGCGGCTGGTGCATGGATGTGTTGAGTACTTCTTTGCTCTGCTCGTCAACTTCGATGATTGCGAACTCCTGGCAATGGCCAAAGTGCATGCTCAGTTGCCCGTTTGCAAGTGGAATAGCGATTTTCATGTGATAAGTCTCCTGCTGAGTTAAATGTGATTTTGAAAAATCTATCTTTCGTGCGGTGGCCTTCCAAGGCCGCCACGTTCCAACATCGTTTCGGCGGATGCTTGTACCGCATGCTTCTGCAAGCAGAAGCATGGCACCCACTTTGAAAAATTCTCTTACACTATCTGCTTCGCTATGGTACTCCAAAGCTCGCGGATATCCAAGCCGACATCGCCGGCGTCGTATTCCACGACCGATTTCTTCTCGATCTGTGCCTTGGTTACCGCCCGGTCATAGCGAACCCGGCCGGCTACAGTCAGACCCTGTTCGGCAGCCTGCGTTTCGATTTGCCGTGTGATTTGCTCGTTGATGTCCCACTTGTTTATGCAGACCATCGCCTCGATGCCGAAATGTTTCGTCAGCTCGGCAACCCGCGTCAGGTCGTGCAGGCCGCTGAGCGTCGGTTCGGTAACGATCAGCACGAGGTCGGCTCCGGTGATGGAGGCTATCACCGGACAGCCTATGCCCGGCGAGCCGTCGATTATCACCAGGTCGAGTTCCCGCTGTTCGGCGATTTGCTTTGCTTCCTGGCGGACGAGGCTGACCAGTTTGCCGGAGTTCTCTTCGCCCACGCCGAGCTTCGCGTGCACCATAGGCCCGCATCGCGTCCGCGAGATGAACCATTGGCCGTTGACGGCTGGGGAAAAGTCGATGGCGTCGGCGGGGCAGAAGTGCTCGCAGACGCCGCAGCCTTCGCAGGAGATCGGGTCTATGACATATGTCTTGCCGATTACGTCGTTAGCCGGCCCGTCAAACGAGATCGCGTCGAAGCGGCAGACTTCCTCGCACTTGCCGCAGCCGATGCACTTGTCGAGCAGAACCGACGCCCGGCTACCGCCGGAAAAATCCTCTCGCTGGAGAACTTCCGGGTCGAGTACCAGGTGCAGGTCGGCGGCGTCGACGTCGCAGTCGGCCAGTACCGCTTTGGGTGCAAGTGCGGCGAACGAGGCGACGATGGAAGTCTTGCCCGTGCCGCCCTTACCGCTGATGATAACTAATTCCTTCATAATTTTTCCTATCCCAGTGAACATGTTCCAGACGGGCAACTGCCCGCCTTGCCGCCGCCGGATTGAGCGGCGAAGGTGGAAAATATTTTTTCCGTCTCCTTCGAACCGCACTTCTCGCAGACGTGCTTTTTCTTACTGCCGGCCTTTTCGAGGACGGTCGTTACGTGGCTGCACTTTTTGCAGCGATATTCAAATAGTGGCAATTTTCTCTCCTAGTTTTTCCAAGAGTTCCGTGAACGTTGAACGATATTTTTCCACCGCCTCGCACGCCATCTCGCCGCGCGAGTATGCCTCGGCGATTTTCCGGTCGTCGGGAATTTCCGCGAGTATCTCGATATCATTGGATTCGCAATATTCCCGCGTCTTATCGTCGCCCATGTCGGCCCGGTTGATTACCACCGCGAAATTCAGCCCCAGGGCGCGGGTCATGTCGACGGCCAGCTTCAGGTCGTTCAGGCCGAAGGGGGTCGGCTCGGTTACCAGCAGCACGTAATCGCAGCCGCGGAGGCTTTCGATTACGGGGCAACTCGTGCCCGGAGGGGCGTCGAGTATCGTCAACTCCGCCGGCGGTGCAGCTTCCTTGACGGCTTTGATTACCGGCGGGCTCATCACCTGCCCGATATTCAGCGTGCCGTGGACGAAGTTGATAGGCCCGGCTGAGCCGATTTCCACCGTGCCCGTTTCGTGCAGCACTTCGGTAATAGCTGCGGTGGGGCACACCAGCTTGCAGCCGCCGCAGCCGTGGCAAAGTTCGGCGAATACCAGGTTTGTCTTGTCCATCGAGACGATGGCGCTGTATTGGCATATCTTGCCGCACTTGCCGCAGTGCGTGCACCTGGCGTAGTCCACCTTCGGAACCAGTGTGCCGACGGGTGTCGCCTTGGCGAAGTCCGGCTTGAGAAAGATATGGCCGTTGGGTTCCTCGACGTCGCAGTCGAGGTACGCCACGGATTTACCGGCACAGGCGGCGACGTACGCGAGATTCGTCGCGACGGTCGTCTTGCCCGTGCCGCCCTTGCCACTTGCGATGGCGATTTTTCTTCCGCTGCTTGTGTCGCTTGCTTCCGTTACCGCCATGTGATTAGTCCGCCTTTTCCAGTTGTTCGATCCTGTCCAGTATTGCCTGGGTCTGTTGCTGGGCGAGATCGGCTTGCTGCTTCAGCATAGCCAGTTCTTCTTCCCGGTTTAGCGGCTGGGCGAACTGTTGCGGCACGACGCTGACACCGCCGGCACCCATTCCCATTCCCATTCCCATTCCGCGGCCGCGACCCTGGCCCATTCCGCGACCCTGACCCATGCCGCGGCCTTGGCCCATTCCCTGACCATACGATTGTTGATTTCTTCCGGCTCCGCAAGGCCCGAGGCCTCTGCCGCTGCCGGCACCCATTCCTGTCGGTCCTGTTCCATTGTATCCTGGCATAATATTACTCCTTATAGTATAGGGGTTTACAATTTGTTTGTTACATCCAATGTCCGTCGACGTTTGCCTGATCGACGCACTTCAATTGGCCGGCTTTGAACTGCTCGACGGCCTGGCTTATCGTGCCGGTCGCACCGACGTAAATCTTCACGCCGCCGGCACTGAGTGTGGCGAACGCCTTCGGGCCTACGTTGCCGGTAATAATCGCCTCGACGTCGAGGGCGGCTACGTTCTGGGCAGCCTGGATGCCGGCACCCTGGGCGGCGTTGAGGTTCTGCGCGTTATCGTGCACGCTGAACTCGCCGGTTTCGGTGTCCACGAGAATAAAACATTTTGCCCGCCCGAAACGGGGGTCTACGTCGGCGGCCAGGTCCTGGCCTTGTGATGTTATTGCTATTTTCATTGTCGAATCTCCTTAAGAAGGTTTCTGACGTTTTTATGGGTTCCCCATGGCGACCCCTGCGGTGTCGCCATGCCACCCAGCTTTGGTACTCAATCCCAATCAAATTGTTGGGTGCCATGCTTCTGCTTGCAGAAGCATGTGTGTCGTATATTGCTTATTATTCTTCCTGTTGTTTGCCGAATTCTCGGCCTCGGCCTTGACCGCGTCCAAGACCGCATCGTCCGCCGCCACCGCGACCTTGCCCACCGCCGGATCTTCCACCACGGCCTTGCCCGCCGCCTCGGCCGCATATAACCGGCCCGCCCTTGATCCCCAACGCCTGGCCGTGCGTCAATACGTAGGCGATCTTCCGCCGGGCAGACGCGAGTATCCGCGTTACCGTCGGGCGGGAGACGCCCATTTGCACTGCTGCGGCTTCCTGGTCCAGATTCTCGCCGTCTATCAGGCGTATCGCCTCGAACTCGTCCAGCAGCAAATACGTCCACTGGAGCGCATGGGCAGGTACGCCGGCGGGTTTATATACCGTCGCGACCGGCTGGCCTGCGATCATTCGTCGTTTTGCGGGTCTGGGCATAATATCTCTTGTTACGCTATCCGTTCACACTTCAGTTATGAACCTACGTTCATAATACGATCCCCAGACTGTCCTGTCAAGGGGGATGAAAAAAATAATTTGATGCGGTAGCCGGTAGGTCATGCAACTTGTTGCATGGCAATTCCCCGGTACGTCTCCCCGTAATTCTCGTTATGCAGCAAGCTGCATAACCTACAGACTACACGCTGGGTGCCATGCTTCTGCTTGCAGAAGCATGCGGTAATAAAACGCGTTGGGTGGCATGGCTTGCTTGCAAGCCATGTGTTTTTCCGGTCCCCGCGTGGTGGCCTTCCCAGGCCACCACGACATGGCTTGCAAGCAAGCCATGCCACCCTTGAGTTTTAGAAATTTCCCACGGCACGGGGCCAAGCCTGTGCCGCACGTTTTCGCGGTGGCCTGGGAAGGCCGCCACGCTAGGTTTGTGAATGTACCCGACCGACGCGCTGGGTTCGCCAATAAAAAACCCACGACGAATTTGTCGTGGGTTTTTTTAATTCAAAATCGAAATACAAAATATCCGCTACTTTTCGCCGGCGAATATTTCCGCGTACCAGTTGTGGATTTCTTCGTCGCTGATGGCGGTTGTTCTGCCGTGTTCGTATTCCTCGTCGACCTTGTCGCGGATGGCGAGCAGTTTCGGGTCGTGTTTGGAGACGTCGAGGTTGTAGTGCTTGTCGATCCAGTGCTTCAAGCCGGCTGCACCGGACTTGTCGGTGATGGCGACGCCGATGGCGCGGTTGAGTATCTTCTGGGTGTCGAAGGCGGAGTAGATTTCCTCGCTCTTGAGCAGCCCGTCGGCGTGAATACCGGCACGGGTGGTGTTGAAATCGCGCCCAACCAGCGGATAGTTGGCGGGGATGTCGTAGCCGATGGTATCGCGGTAGTATTCGGCGATTTCCGTGATTACCTCGTAACGGATATTCTTGCCGCTCGGGGCGACCTCACGCAACTGGCCGGCCTCGATAACCATCGCTTCCAGCGGCGAGTTGCCGGTGCGCTCGCCAATGCCCAGCAGCGACGAATTCGCACCAGCACAGCCGTACAGCCACGCGGTAGCCGGGTTAATCACGACCTTGTGGAAATCATTGTGCCCGTGGAATTCCAGCAGATGACTCGGTACGCCGGCATCGTGGATCAGGCCGTGCACCAGCTTGGGAATGCTTCGCGGCAGCGTCGCTTCCGGCCAAGGCACGCCATAGCCCATCGTGTCGCAAATGCGGATTTTCACGTCCAGACCGCTCTCCTGGCGGAGCTTCATCAGCTCGATAGCGAACGGTATGACGAAGCCGTAGAAGTCCGCACGGGTGATGTCCTCAAAGTGACAGCGTGGGATAATGCCCTCTTCCAACGCAGCCCGAACCACGTCGAGATACTGGCCCAACGCCTGCCGGCGGTCTTTGTGCAGTTTCAGGAAAATGTGATAATCGCTGCAACTGGTCAGGATGCCGGTTTCCGGCAGTTGCATGTCCTTGACGAGCTTGAAGTCGCTTTTGACCGCGCGGATCCAACTGGTAACCTGCGGGAACTCGGCACCGACTTCGAGGCATTTCTCGACAGCCTGCCGGTCTTTCTTGGAATAAAGGAAAAATTCGCTCATGCGGATCATGCCGCTGCTGTTGTCCAGCTTGGCCAGCAGCTTGTAAATATCCACTACCTGCTCGACGGTATACGGCGGCCTGGCCTGCTGGCCGTCGCGGAAAGTCGTGTCCGTTACGAAAAATTCCTTCGCCGGATTCAGCGGAACTCCCGTTTTCTCGAAAGTTACCTTCGGCAGTTCCACGTAGGGGAACATGTCGCGATACAGTTCCGGTTCGTCGATGTTTTGCAGTTCAAATGTCGTCTTCTTGTCGCTCATAGAGGTCGCCTCTTTCCTTGTTGAATTATTGTGAGCCGTTGATTATAGGGGAAATCGCCGACGGATTCAACGCTTCAGAGGATATTAACGCTATTACTGTCGACCTGGAGCTTGCCGGCGGCGAATAGGCGGATGGCTTGAGGGTATGCGGCGCATTCAACTTCGAAGACGCGCCCGGCGAGGGTGTCGGGGTTGTCGGTCGGTTTGACGGGGATTTTTTTCTGTAGGATGACCGGCCCGGCGTCGTATTCGTTGTTCACGAAGTGAACGGAGCAGCCGGATTCAGTTTCCCCCGCCGCCAGCACCGCCTCGTGCACGTGATGGCCGAACATGCCCTTGCCGCCGAACTTCGGCAGCAACGCGGGGTGGATGTTCATTACCCGTCCGGCGTAGTGGTCGGGGATTATCCACTTGCTGAGGAAGCCAGCCATGAGCACCAGGCCCACGCCCGCATCGTCCAGCAGGGCGGTGATGCGGTCGGAGTATTCCACCAGGCCGGACTGGCCGGCTTTGGCGTAATCCTTGAACGGTACGAGTTGGGCATTCAGCCCGGCTGCCTTGCTGCGATCCAGCCCTGCGCAATTCCGCGAGGCAATCACGATGCAAACCTCGGCAGCCAGTCGCCCGGCGTCGATTTCATCCAGCAGATTCAGCAAAGTCCGCCCGCCGCCGGAAAGCAACACGCCAAGACGTAATGGAGTATTCTTCGTTATATGATGTTCGTCATGCATAAAAAACGCGTTTAGTCATTAGACATTGGTCATTAGACATTAGTTTTTTCGCAGTATCACTGCTGCGTCTTGAGTACTTCCGCGTCTCGTGCGGAGACTTCCGGGTAGTCGCTGTCGCTGCCGACGTCCGGGCGGCGCTTCCAACTGCGCTGACAGCGGGGGTATTTCTCCCGCGCGTCGTGAACCTCGATTTGGATAAGAGGGGTTCCGATCTTGGGGCCTTTTACCGTTTCGACGGGAATTTCCGGGCCTTCTTCGATCCGGGCATAGCCGACGCCGAGCAGGTCTTCCATTTCGGTGAGGTACCGTTCGACGATGGTGCGAACCATCGGCAGATTCGCCGGCACGGTGAAGACCGCCTCGGCGTCGAGGGAGTTTTTCACGCCTTCATTTTTGAGGGCTTCGAGCATGACCAGCCCTTCGCCGCGGAGGTCCATCAGTCGCTCCCATATCCACGCCGGGCCGACTGTGATTTCTCTTTCCTGGGCCATCATGAAGTCATGGCTGACCGGCTGAATGGCTCCAGCCAGTCGCAGAGCGACCTCGTCCACGTCCGGCAGCGCCGCCATGTGGATACTTTGCGGCCAGTCGGCGGGTTTGTTCGGTATTGTCCGCCACGCCTCTTCGGCGGTATGCGGCAGTATCGGGGCCAGCAGTTTGACCAGGGCTATGACCATTTCGCGGATAACGCCCTGGGTCGCGCGGCGGCGGGGGGAGTTTGTCGTTTCGCAGTAGAGGCGGTCTTTGGTAGCCGAGAGATACACGCTGGAGGCCTGGATCGTGCAGAATTCGTAGATCATGCGGCTGGCGCGATGGAACTCGTATTTGTCGTAGGCGGTCCGCACATTGTGAACCAACTGGGCCAGTTCCATCCGCATCCACAGGTCGATGGAATGTTCCGCGGGTTCGGCGGCGTCGGCCTCCGGGTTATAATCGTCAATCGAGCCGAGGCAGAAGCGGATCGTGTTGCGGATTTTGCGATACGTATCTTCGCACTGTGCGATAATCGCGTCGCTGCAGCGGTCGTCGTTCTGGTAGTCCTGGCTGGCTACCCACAGCCGCAGTATGTCGGCGCCGCGTTTGGTCAGTTGCTCCTGGACGTCAACGGTATTGCCAAGCGACTTGCTCATCTTCTTGCCCTGGTCGTCGTTGATAAATCCGTGGGTCAGCACGGTCTTGAACGGTGCGGAACCCGCAGCCCCCAAGGCCGGCAGAAGCGACAACTGGAACCAGCCGCGGTGCTGGTCGGAACCTTCGAGATACATATCCACCGGCAATTCCTGCACAAGCCCGCGCTGCTGGGCGACGGCAGACCAACTGCTGCCGGATTCGAACCAGACGTCGAAGATATCGTAGCCCTTGGTAAGCGTCTGGATACTGAAGTTGCCCGGCTCGTACAGGTCGGGGTCTTCCTGGGGGTCGTAGCCCTTTAGCAGTTGCTCCGGCGAGAGCAGGAACCACGCGTCCGAGCCTTCGATGGCGAAGATTTGCGCCACTGCCCGCACGCTGGCCGGCGTGCAGAGCGGGTGGCCCTGTTCGTTGTAGAAGGCCGGGATCGGCAGGCCCCAGCACCGCTGGCGGGAAATGCACCAGTCGGGGCGGCTTTCCAGCATGCCGCAGAGGCGGGTTCGCCCCCATTCAGGGATGAAGTCCACCCCGCCGTCGTCGAGGTTCTTGCCGCAGACATCCAAGGCCATCTGGCGGAGGGTCGGATTTACGTCGTCGCCGTTGAGAGGCCGATCCACGCCGACGAACCACTGGTCGGTCGCCCGGAAAATCGTGGGCGTTTTGGATCGCCAGTCGTGCGGGTAGCTGTGGACGATTGTTTCGGCTGCGGCGAGATCGCCTTTGTTGCGTATATGTTCGATGATTTTGGGGTTGGCGTCCCAGACGCTGAGGCTGCGGATGAATTCCGGGGCGGTTTCGTCGAACGTTCCGTCGGCGGTAACGGGGCAGTAGATTTCCAGGTCGTTCTTCAGGCCGACAAAATAATCTTCCGTACCATGGCCGGGCGCGACATGCACCATACCCGTGCCGTCTTCAAGCGTAACGTAATCCGCGGCGACGACGGGGCAGCTCATTTCGTCGGTCAGCGGGTGGGAATAGGTCATTTTCGCATCGGCGAGGGCCTGGCCTTTGCAGGTGCCGACGACTTCGTGATTTTTGAACCACTCGGGCGCGGCGGCTGTCGCTGCTTCGAGGCGTTCGGTCGCCATGATGACCGTAGCCGGGCCGTTGGGGGTTTCCACGTGTACGGCGGTGTAATCGTGCTGTGGATGAACCGCCACCGCACGGTTGGCCGGCAGCGTCCAGGGTGTGGTCGTCCAGATCAGCAGCATGAGGCGGTCGCCGGGGGTGTGGGGTACGCTTTCCATGCCGGTTTCCACCTCGAAGGCGACGTAAATGCTTGTATCCTCGCGGTCGTGGTATTCCAGCTCGGCTTCGGCGAGGGCGGTTTGGTTCGCGATGGACCAGTGCACTGGTTTGAGCTGCCGGAAGACCAGGCCGCGATCCAACAGGCGGGCGAACACGTCCAGTACCTCCGCTTCGTACAGCGGCGTCATGGTGATGTAGGGGTGCTCAAACTCGCCCATTATGCCCAGCCGCTGGAATTGCCCGGACTGGAGGTGGACGTATTTTTCGGCGTACTCCCGGCAGATGCGGCGGATCGTTATCGGTTCGAGCGTCTTGGCCTTTTCGCCGAGTTGCTCCATGACCTTGGCTTCGATGGGCAGGCCGTGGCAGTCCCAGCCGGGGATGAACGGCGCGTCGTAGCCGGTCATGTTCTTCAGACGGACGACCATGTCCTTGAGTACCTTGTTAAGCGTATGGCCGATGTGAATGCTGCCGTTTGCGTACGGCGGGCCGTCGTGAAGAATAAACCGCGGGCAGCCCTTTCGCTGGATGCGGAGGGTTTCGTATAGCTTCTCCTCCCACCATTGCTCCTGAATGGCAGGCTCTTTTTTCAGCAGGCCGGCCCGCATGTCGAAGGACGTATTCGGCAAATTCAACGTGTCCTTGTACGATTTTTTCTTGTCGCCCATCATTTACTCCCATACCACAGAAAAACTACAAATCATCGTTTCAGAATGCGGAACGTTATATTTTGTCCCGGAAATTTCACATGTTATCCCGTCGCGGCTTGTTCTGCCTCCGATGGAAATGGACAGGATACACATTTTTGCCGTCTTCTTCCAATCCGAAATCCATAATCCGAAACAGGTTAGCGCCACTTTGGGGCTTGTCGCTACATTTCCATGCCGGAATCGACCGGCGTGTCGGGCGGCGGTGGGGTTATTCGCAGCAGGTCGATTTTCTTCCATTTGCCGGATTCAAATCGCCAGACC
Organism: Phycisphaerae bacterium; assembly: GCA_021108335.1. Classification (GTDB taxonomy): domain Bacteria; phylum Planctomycetota; class Phycisphaerae; order SM23-33; family SM23-33; genus JAIORC01. The sequence continues at coordinate 7,616 of JAIORC010000367.1, read as the reverse complement.
ATCAAGATGCTCAGGATTACAGCGTTGGCGGTGGCGGCAATCCAAGGCCCGTAGCTCTTGAGTTCCGGGAAAAAGCAAACCATCGCGAAGCTGCCGCCGACCAGAACGGCCCAGATTAACACAATGGTAAAAATCATCGGCACGAATGTGTCGCCCGCGCCCCGTAGCGCCCCGATAAAAACTATCACTATCGCGTCGAATAGCTGGAATACCACCGCGAACATCAGCAGCGTCGCGCCGATTTCGACGATTTCGGCAGCCTTGGCGGGGTCGATGTTGACGCCCTTGGACGAGATGTAGAATTCCATCAGCGGGTATCGCCAGATGAAGAAGCACACGGCGCAGAAACCCATGTAAGCCATCGCCACCAGGCATGCGGCGTGGGCGCGTTTGCGGGCCAGGTCGAGTCTACCTTTGCCGATGTACCGTCCGACCAGGGCGGTCGCGGCAATGCCGATGCCCACTGCCGGCATGAACGAAATTGACATGTACCGTACCGCGGTCGTCGTCGCGCTGATATGGGTTGTGCCGAATCGTCCGATCATAAACGCGGTAAACAGGCTCCAACTGAAGATACTATTGCAGAACTGCACGCCCGACGACCAGCCGATCCGCAGAATCTCCCCGCACTCGTAGAATTTCATCCTGCCGGCAAGACGCGTGGCGAACTGCCGGTGCATCGATTGGGACAGGAAAACTGCGCCCAGCAGCAGCACAAGCACCGCTGCGCCAAGTAGCGTACCTATGGCAGCCCCGGCGACACCCATGGCGGGAAGGCCGAGCTTGCCGAAGATCAGCACGTAATTGGCTGCGATGTTCACCACGTTGGCGACCAGCGAGGTTGCCAGTACGATATTAGGCCGGCCTATCCCGTAGAAAAATTGTTCCAGCACGCGAGAAACCAGCGCCAGGCCCAGGCCGAGGATCATGTAGCGGAAGTATAGTATTTCTATCGCCTGAACGTTCGGATCATGGCCGATGGCGGAAAATATTTTCCCCGCCACCAACAGCAGCGGCTGGGCCAGTATCGCCATGCCCACCGCCAGCACAATGCCCGCCCACGCGTATTGGCCGCACCTTTTTCTTCTGCCGGCACCGACATTCTGGCTGACGAAGGTGTTGACCACGTTCAGCAGGCCGATGCCGAGGCTGCACGGAATAAAGGCTACTATCCCGCCCATGAACTGTCCGGCGAGGGCGTCAGGGCCTGTGCGGGCGACCATCAATCCGTCCACGAACATCATGATCGTGCCGTTGAGCATGCTCAGACTCGCCGGCCAAGCCAGTTTCAACACCTCACCCAGCCCCCAGAACGGTTTGTCGTCCAAGGTATGGTTCGGCAGCGAATTGTTCAGTGTTTCGGTCATGATGGCTGTAAATTATCTCGTCCGCAATCAGCAGGATTGCGATGGGTATCTCACCCGCAATCAACAGGATTGGACTGGGTGGCATGGCTTGCTTGCAAGCCATGTCGTGGTGGCCTGGGAAGGCCACCACGCGGGGACCGGAAAAACACATGGTCCCCTGGGGACCATGCCACCCAAACCATAATTTCGGGTGCCCCCCAGGGGGTATGTTACGGACTCCATCATGGCGACCCCTGCGGTGTCGCCATGCCACCCAAACATCTGCGCTGGAGATACGCTCCAGCTACGGCAGCCAATTTCGCTCCCGTTACGGCACCCAATAATCAATAAGGTTGCCTATCCTAGCGGTTTTTGCCTTCGGGGGAAACAGTCTGTTTCCACCTCAAGTTGAAAAACAGGCTGTAGGCTATAGGCTGTAGGTTTTACCTCAAGTCTCCGGCCTCCAGCCTGTTGTTCTGTTTTGACTTATTCCGCCGGGATGTCTAGGATGGTTTCCGGCAGGGTGGTTTTTGATTATTGATTTAGCATGAAAGGTGTTTATGGAGATTCGTCCCTACAGGTTGTCGCAGGTGCCGATGGGAGATTTTACGATTGTCGGCTATAGCGTCGCCGGCGAGGAGTCCGTCATTCTCATTCCGGAAATGGACGTGTGTTTCGATATCGGCAAGTGTCCGCGTGAGGCCCTGACGGCGAACCATGTTCTGCTGACGCACAGCCATGCCGATCACAGCGCGGGGATACTGTATTATTTCGCCCAGCGGGATTTCCAGGCCATCACCGGCGGGGTTGCGGTCGTGCCGGCGAATCTTCTCGATCCGCTACAAGCGTTGTTGGGTGCCTGGGGGAGATTTGAAGGCCATGTTCCGCCGTATGAGTTGGTGGGGCTTAAACCCGGCGACGAGTACGAAGTCCGCCGCGGGCTGATCGCCCGGAGTTTTCCCACCCGCCACGTGCCCGGCTCGCTGGGTTTTTCGATGATCGACGTGCGGCAGAAGCTCAAGGAGGAATACATCGGCCTGTCTGGCCCGCAGCTTGTCGAGCTGAAGGAAAAGGGCGTGGAAATCACGCACCGCATCGAGGTGCCAATGGTGGCCTATCTCGGCGACACCGCCAAGGGTAACTTTTCGCAACTGCCGCACGTGCGAGATGCCCGCGCCCTGCTGATCGAGTGTACCTTTTTCGACGACGACCACACCAGCAGAGCCAAGGCCGGCAAACACATACACGTCGACCAGCTCGGCGAGATGCTCGAAGGAATGAAAAACGAGAAAATCATCATCACGCACGTAACCCGCCGTACCAATCTCGGAATGGCCAGGAAACTGCTGAGAAAAAAACTGCCGGCGGAGATTCTGCCAAAAGTCTCGTTCCTGATGAGCCGGCAATATATAAAAAATATAAAAGACGACGACGGTGACGGCAACGAATAGTGAGAAAGGGTGAGACATGAAAAATTGGACATTTCGTTTTCTGTTTTTGGGTTTGTTGTGGCTGGCGGTTGGGTTTGGCGGTTGTGGCAGTCCGGCGGAGGGGACGCTTTACCAGGTTTCGACGCTCCAGGCCTTGGTGGATGGTGTGTATGACGGGTCGACCACGATTGGCTGTCTCAAACGCCACGGCGATCTTGGGCTGGGTACGTTCAACAAGCTGGACGGCGAAATGGTGGTTCTCGACGGCGTGGTGTATCGCGTTGGCTACGACGGCAAGGTCAATATCCCTGCCGACGATACGAAAACTCCGTTCGCCAACATAACAGCCTTCCGCCCGACACAGGCCATCGCCTCGCCGGCTGCGTCGAAGCCGATGAATTTCAAGCAGTGGCAGAAGTTTGTGGACTCCAAACTGCCCACGAAAAACATTCCGTATGCGATCTGTATGACCGGGGAATTTGCCCACGTCAAAACCCGCAGCGTGCCCCGGCAGCACAAGCCGTTTCCCAGGCTCGTGGAGGTGGTCAAGAACCAGTCGCTTTTCGGGTTCGAAAAGGTGCGTGGCACGATTGTCGGGTTCCGCTTCCCCGGGTATTTTGACGGCCTTAATGTAACGGGATATCACATCCATTTCCTCACCGAGGATCGCACCGGCGGCGGGCACGTGCTGGACTTTTCCATCGCGGATTTCAACGTCCAGGTGGCTCCGCTGCATAAATTTGTGATGCAACTGCCGACGGACAGCGCCTTCGGCAAAGCGGACGTCTCATCCGACAAAACCGCCGAAATCCACCGCGTGGAGACATTGAAGAAATAGATGCGAAGGGTGTCGCGAAGCCACTGTTTCTGGTAGGCCGGGTCTTGACCCGGCAATTGCATGGCACATGCAATAAGTTTGTCACATTCGAGTTAGCAGCGGTGGAAAACACATTTTTTCAGAGACGTGTTATCGGGGGGATTTCCATGTAAGAAGGCTGTCGCCTTCTTATCGCCGGGTCAAGACCCGGCCTACCAGAAACGGGTAAAAACAAGAACCGGGAACCGGATTCCCTCATGGCCATCGGCGGCGGAAAACACATGGCTTGCAAGCAAGCCATGCCACCCAAGCCAAAACAAATTTGAAAGCCGGGTGCCGTGGCGGGAGCGAAGCGACAGCCACGATGTTTGTAAGTTCCCACTAGACAGAATACGCCCCCAAGGGGCCATGCCACCCAACCGCGGTTATTTCTCTCGGTCGGAGGCTTGCTTGAGGAGTTCTATGAATTTCGGATTAAGAGTTTTGCCCAATCCCCGCCGTCGGGCAAGCCCTATTACCTTCCACGCATTGTCATAGTCCTTCTTACAATAATATGCCGCGGCGAGACTATTGTAGGCCGCAGCAAATTTCGGATTCAGACTAATGGCCTTCTTGCAGGCTGCAATTGCACCAATAATATCACCCTGCTTCCTCAGTGTAATTCCGAGGTTATTGTAAGCCTCGGCAAACTTCGGATTCAGCTTAATGGCCTTCTTATAGGCTGCAATCGCACCAGCGAGATCACCTTTAGTTTCCAACGCAAGCCCGAGGCTGCAGTAGGCCCCGGCAAACTTCGGATTCCGCTCGATGGCCTTCTTAAAGACTGCAATTGCACCAATAATATCTCCCTTCTCCGCCAGTATAGCCCCGAGGTCGCAGTAGGCCGCAGCAAGCTTCGGATTCAGCTCAATAGCCTTCTTGTAGGCTGCAATTGCACCAGTGAGATCGCCTTTAGCTTCCAACGCAAGCCCGAGGTTGCAGTAGGCCTTGGCAAACTCCGGATTCAGTTTAATGGCCTTCTTATAGGCTGCGATTGCACCAATAATATCGCCCTTTTTCCCCAGTGCATTTCCGAGGTTATTGTAGGCACTGGCATCCCTCGGATTCCGCTCGATGGCTTTCTTGTACGCCGCGATAGCTCCGGCAAAGTCGCCATTGTCCTCCATCGCACGCCCGAGGCGATAGTAGGCATCGGCGTAATTTGAATTCAGCTTGACGGCTTTCTTGTACGCCACGATGGCTCCGGCAAGGTCGCCTTTGTTACACAACGCATTTCCAAGGTTGTAGTAAACTTCGCTGCGATTTGGATTCAGCTCGATGGCCTTTTTGTAGGCCGCGATAGCTCCGGCGAGATCACCTTTGTCTTCCAGCGCACGCCCGAGATTATTGTAGGCCTCGACATACTTTGGATTCAGTTTGATGACCTTCTTAAGAGCCGCTATTGCCCCGGTAAAATTGCTCTTCTTCCTCAGCATAAGTCCGAGGCGGTAGTAGGCTTCGACATACTTTGGATTCAGTTCGGTGGCCTTCTTGTAGGCTGCGATAGCTTCGACAAGGTTGCCTTTGTCGTCCAATGCATTTCCGAGGTAGAAGTAGGCCTTGGCGTCATTTGGGTTCTGCTCGATGGCCTTTTTGTAGGCCGCGATTGTTGAGTCAAGATCGGGGTGCTTTCCCGTGGCGTTGGAGACAAACCAAGCTACGGACAACAACAGGAAGGCAACAGACAATTTCTTCATAATCTTCATAATAAGATGTCCTTACATAGTTCCCGCGTGGGCGGGAGCACCCACCCTACAATCGCGCGAGTGTTGAACAACCATGGCTTGCAAGCAAGCCATGCCACCCAACCGGCGGTATTGCAAACGGAGGCCGTTTTATTTCCCGGGTTTTTCTTTTGGGATTGCTTCGGATTCTTTTGTCATGCGGAACCAGTCCCACCAGGGCCTTTTCTTGTATCGCACCACCGGCTCGGGGAGCGATTCCTGCCCGACCTTGCTCGGGTCGACAGCCCAGTTTTGCGGGTCGTAGCCCTTGTCGTGGCCGGTCTGGAAGACCAGCGACTTGTGGCCCGCCGCGCGCACGGTAAAATCGTCGTCGTCCAGCGTCCGCAGCAGCGTTCGATACACCGAATCCGTCCGGTAATGTCGCAACGCCCTAGCCGCCGCCGCACGGACATCCAGCGACTTGTCCTGGATCGCCAGCTTCTGCAGGAGCACGACGGCATCCTTGTCCGGCAGGCGGTTGAGCACCGTGGCTGCGTCCCACCGCACTACGGGCGACTCGTCGCGCAGGGCCATGATCATCTGCGGCATGTATTTCCGGTCGCCGGCTTTGCCGAGCACCCGCACCGCCACCGCCCGCACGGACGGGTCCGGCTCGTGTTTCTGCTGGGCCAGCACGCTGAACCGCTTGAGGTACGGATCCCGCAAGGCCCACCGCTTGTGCGAAAGCTGCTCGATGGCGGTACGCCGCACGTCGGGGTCTTTTTCGTTGAAGGCCCCGGCAGCCTGCTCCTCGGGCGTATCCTTGTTCACGCCGAAAAGCTTCTCCATGCCCGACTGAAGGGTCATGTCCTTCTTCTGCTCGTCGCTGCAACCAGCCGCCAGCGACAACGCCAACACCGCCGCCAGAAATGTAATTTTTTGATATCGCATAATCTTCAGGGAACCTCCAGGAAGCTCTATAACTCACCCGCTGTGGGGATATCGCTCCAATTCGTCCGTGCCGACATATTCTACCACATCGACAGGCCGGCCGCCAAACCGTTCACCCAACTGGGCAAACCGCTGAGGGTTATCCGTTGTATAACACCGCAGTTGCCCGCCGGTGTCCTTTTCGTTTTTCGCGTTATCCTTCTCCAGCCGCCGCCTGACTTCATCCGCCGCGGCCTGGCCGCTGCTGATCAGCACCGTATCCGGGCCCATCAGCTTGCCGATGGCTCCGCTGAGCAGTGGGTAATGCGTGCAGCCGAGAATCAGCGACGCCGGCCTGATGCGCTGAAGGTCGTGTAAATAATCGCACAGAACATGGGTAACGATCGGGTCGTCGTCGGCCCGGCCTTCCTCGACAATCGGCACAAGCAGGGGGGCAGCCACCGCATGAACCTCGCGGGAAGCGTCGGCGTCGGCAATGGCCCGCTGGTATGCTCCGCTGCGGATTGTCGCCTCGGTGGCGACCACCCCGACAGGCCCAGCCCCCGCCGCCAGGGCAGCAGCGACTCCAGGGCGAATCACGTCCACCACCGGAACCGGCGAGGCGGCTGATATTACCTCGATAGCCGCCGCCGACGCGGTATTGCACGCGACCACCAGCAGCTTCAAATCCTGCCCCAAAAGAAAGCCGGCGTCTTCCAGAGCGAAGCGGCGCACCGTCTCCAGCGACTTTATGCCGTACGGCACGCGGGCGCTGTCGCCGAGGTATACGATATCCTCGCCGGGCATGGTGCGAAACAGCTCGCGCACCACCGTCAGCCCACCCAGGCCGGAATCAAACACCCCAATCGGGCGATTTCGTTTTTCGACATCCACTACCAAAGGCTACGCTCCAAGAGAATCAGCTGGACAATATCAGCGAGGTCATGATACCCCAAACACGCCAAAAAGCAAAAAGAACCGGTAAAAACGGGAACCGGGAACTGGTAAACCGGGAACCGGGGAAAACAGAAACCAGTAAAACAGGAACCAGGAACCGGGGACAACAAGAACCAGTAACAACAGCGACTTTTTTTTCAGAGAGGCTGGGTGGCATGGTCCCCTGGGGACCATGTGTTTTTCAATTTCCCACGATGTCGGGTGGCATGGTCAGCGGCGAAGCCGATGGCCATGGAAGATAGATACACGATGGCGGATAGCCCTGTTTCTGCTTGCAAAAGCATGCGGTAATAAAACGCGTTGGGTGGCATGGCGACACCGCAGGGGTCGCCATGAAGGACGACGTGGAAATTGTGAATCGATCTTTTCCCCAGGGGACCACCCGACATCGTGGGAAATTGTACTGGTTACAAACATCGTGGCTGTCGCTTCG
>JAIORC010000266.1 GCA_021108335.1 Phycisphaerae bacterium | reverse complement strand
GGGAGACCGGAAAACACATGGCTTGCAAGCAAGCCATGCCACCCAAACCAGATGTTGGGTGGCATGGCGACACCGAAGGGGTCGCCATGAAAGATCGATTTACAATTTCTGCGATATTCTTCTTCGTGACCACCTGCCATCGTGTATCTATCTTTCATGGCCATCGGCTTCGCCGCTGACCATGCCACCCGACGCGTTTTTTTTACCCCATGCTTCTGCAAGCAGAAGCATGGCACCCAGCTTTTTTTAGACATTAGATATTGGGCATTAGTCATTGTTTTCGGCGTTCGTTATCGCTTCGACGACAGCCTGGTATAGGGGGTGGGGTTCCGGTTCAAATTCCAGCGTGTGACAACCGTCCAGCGTAATCGTTTTGAGGTTTCGCCCGGCTAGTCGCTCCGCACGTTTGCGGGTTTTTGCGTTGTTGATTATGCGGTCGCGGCTGGAGAGTATCAGCGTCGTCGGCACGTCGATAGCCCCGGCTTTACGACTGGCTAGTTGCTTGTCCAGCACCCGATTGGCATAGAGAAATCTTGCGGTGGCCTGGTGCAGGCGATACTCGTCGCCGCGGAGGTACTCCAGCATTATCTGGTTCTGCGTGAACATTTCCGCCCGGCTTAGCGGGATATCGAATAATTTGTCAGGCCGCGATATCAAGGCCGCGACAATGGACAACTTCGTCATCAATCCCACCGAAACCCGCGAGACAATACCCGGAGACAGCATCGTCAGCGACGCGACCGGGCCGGTCGTCAGCCGCCCTGCCCCGGCAACATAGGCAGCCAGCAGCTTGCCGCCCCAACTTACGCCCAGCAGGTGCTTGGACTGACAGCCGCTGTGATCCTGCACGAACGCGCAGGCTGCGTTCACGTCTTCCAGCAGTTGGCCTGCCGAGACCGCCGCACCGCGTTCCAGCCGGTTGTCGCCGCTGCCCCGCCGCGTTACCTGATACACGGTATAGCCCGCGTCGGCCAAGGCCATCGCCGAACCGTAAAACCACCCCGGATGCGACTGGATGCCGTGTGCGTACAGCACCGGCAGTTTACCCGTCGGCGCCAACTCCGGCGGGCTGTGCACGTAGACGCTCGTTTCGTAGCCGTCGGCAAGGTGCAGCGGCAGGCGCTTAGGCAGTCTGCCCATCGGCGGGCAAACCGCCGGTGGCGGAGTTGGTCGCGGGTCGCTCACGGCTTGGGCACCTCCCACCTTGCCCCGCCGGCGACTTTCTCCAGCGGGCGATACGGTATGGGGGCGGTCGGTTCCTTATGCTCGAAAGGCCGGCGGCTCAGCAGGATGGGCTTGCGATGGCCCACGTTGACCAGCAGCCCAAGCGCGGCGCAGTTAATAATCAGCGACGAACCGCCGTAACTGATAAACGGCAGCGTCATGCCCGTAATCGGCATAAGCCCCATCGTCATGCCCACGTTGATGAAAATCTGCGACACCAGCAGCCCCAGCACGCCCACAGCCAGCAGACGCCCGAACGCGTCGTGCGTGGCGTAGGCGATTTCCACACCCAGCACGAAAATCACGATATACAACCCCAGCAGAATCACGCAGCCGACAAACCCCCACTGCCCGCCAATAATACTGAAAATAAAATCGGTGTGGTCGTCCGGCAACATGCGGAAGTAAATCTCCGCCTCGGCCCAGTCGCCCCGGCCCGTAACCTTGCCGGAACCCAGAACAATCTTCGAGCGATGCAGGTGATAGCCCTTGCCCTGGATTACCCGCGGGTCGTCCTGCCGCAGAAAACCGTCAATCCGTTCAAGCTGGTGCTTCTTCATCACCGCCAGCACCGATGCGGAAACGACGTACTCGCTGTCGCCCGAACCCATCGTCCAATAAGCCAACGCCTTGCGGGTTTCTTTCACGTCGGTGCTCATGCTTGCCGTCGACTGGGGTATCGGAATGAACAGAAGCACCGTGCCGACGCAGACAATGCCGAATAAATGTCGCCTCTTGGCCCCGGCCATGAACAGCATCACGTAAAGCGTCGGCAGAAACAGCAGGCTCGTGCCCAGGTCCGGCTCGCGGAGAATCAGCATCATCGGAACCAGCGTCAGCAGAAACGGCGGTATCAGCCCCACCAGCGAGCGGTAATGGTCACCGAATCGCAAATACCAGGCCAGCAATATAATCAGCGACAGCTTCGCCAGTTCCGACGGCTGAACTTTGAAGAATTTCAGGTCTATCCACCGATGGCTGCCGCGAACCTCCGGTAAGAAAAACACCAGCACCAGCAGCGCCAGCGTAACGCCGAACAGCGGATAAGCCGCCTTACCGAACTTCGGATACGGAACGGCTGCGCAAATCGCGAAGACTATCACGCCGACGATGGCGAATATCGTCTGCTTGTACGCAAAGCCGCTATTGCCCTCGGCCTGCTCGGAAATGCGGATCGCCAGTATGCCCACCAACATCAGCGCGAGCATGGCTGCGGTGATGAACACCACTGCGAACCGCGGCATTTTTTTTTCGTCGCCGGCCATGGTTACCCGCCCTCCGTTACATAGCCGAACTCTTTGCAGATTCGGACAACTTCCTTCGCGATCGGCCCGGCGTTTCTACCGCCGCTACCGGCATATTCCAACAGCACGGCGAAGGCGATTTGCGGCCGGCGGTAAGGCCCAAACCCGGCGAACCACGCGTGATTGCCCTGCTTGACGATCACGTCCCGCCGGTCGATCCGCCCGTCTTTATTGGAGTCTATCCGCATTGGCGGCACCTGGGCTGTGCCCGTTTTGCCGCAGATTTCCACGCCCAGCGGTATGCCCTGCCGAAAATATCTATACGCCGTGCCTCCGCGAACGTTGACCACCTCGTACATGCCTTGAGCAACCGCGTCCATGTGTAATTGCGGCAGCGGCAGTTCGCGGCGGGTCTGAGGCGGCCCGCCCTCGGCTACCAGCAATGGCGAGAGAAATACGCCGTTGCGGGCGATGGTCGCGTGCGCGTTGGCTACGTGCAACACCGACGCCGAGAACACACCCTGACCGATTGCGAAATTCCACGCATCAGACGGCACAAACCCGCGGTCGCGATATCGCCGCAGCCATGCCTCGGTACCGATTACGCCGCTGCGTTCTTCCGGCAGACCCGTGCCCGGCTTTTGGCCGAAGCCGAAATCCCGCATCCAATAGACCAGCATTTTCGCGCCAAGCCAATGGCCCACCGTAACGAAATAAGAATTGCAGCTCTTCCTCAACGCCGCCACCAACTCCAACGGCCCATGCCCGGAGCGATACCAGCAGCGGGGCTTGCCGTTCCGCGAATATGGATTCTCGCCGTTACAGGTAATCGTCGTGTCGGGAGTGATCTTTCCCGCGCCCAGCCCGGCAAGTGCGGTTATGGGCTTGATCGTCGAGCCGGGAGCGTAGACCGACGTAACCGCCCTGTTGTGCAACGGCAGGTTGACCGTATCCCCCACCAGTCGGCTGTAATTTTGCCGGTAGGCGTTCAGGTCGTATGTCGGCCAGGATACCATCGCCAGCACCTCGCCCTTCGGGACGCTCAGCACAACCAGGCTGCCGGTATGTCCGCTGCCGGCTAGCAGTTGGGTAAGCTTTGCCTGCAATTCGATGTCGATGCTCAACTGGATATCGCCGCCGGGGCGGGCTGGAACTTCCTCGGTAACTTCGTCGATCCGCTCGAACCGCCGGAAACCGCGTTTAGGCCTCAACAGCCGTTCGGCCATTTTCTCCACGCCCATCTTGCCGATAGTATCGCCGGGCAGATAATTGCTCCGCATACGCTTGAGCCACCCGGCATCGTGGGCGGTGAGATTCCACCGCTCCATCTCTTTGCGGAATACAGGCCCGGTAACGCCGATAATATGACAGGCAGTCGCCCCGAACGGATACCGCCGCTGGTGCGAAGGCACGATGCTCGCGCCTATCGTTTCCGGCATCAACGGCCGCAGCGAATTGACCTGCCGCTCATCCAGGCCGCGGATTACCGCGTGGGCCATCCGCTGTTCGCGGACATCTCGCCCTACCGCCTGGCGGACACGCTGGACGCCCCGGCATACCCGCCCGAGCACCTCGGGAAGCTCCAGGCCGAACTCCGCGGCAATCTGCCCGGTAAGCTGCCAGGTATACCGCGCCCGCCGGTCGTAAACCTGCGTCGCCCACGCCTTTGCCTTTTCGTCGCGGGGGTCCATGCCCTCGGCTTTGGCGATTTCCCGCACGCGGGCGCGAATCCAACGCGGGTCGGCGGCTATGAATCGGTAATCCAGGCAGAAGTCGTGGCAGGCTTCGTCCTCGGCCAGTATTACGCCGTTGCGGTCGAGAATCCGCCCGCGATAGCTCGGCAGCAACTGCACCGATTCCAGCGACCGCTCGGCCTGCTGCCGGTAAAAATCGCCGCGGACAATCTGCATATACCCCAGCCGCACCAGCACGACGGTGAACATCAGGGCGATGAAGATCAGCAGAATTTTCAGGCGATGCTTATACATGTCTTACTGTCTCGAACGGCGGCTGCGGCTGCGCGTCGGGGGCGGGATAATCAACCAGCCCCTGATCCGGCTCAGCAGGAAATAAACCAGCGGCATCAGCAGGGCGGTGTACAGCGAGCAGATCAGCACCTGCAATATCGCCCCGCCGTAATCGCCCAGCGACATCTCTCCAGATCCCAACACCGACTGGGCTGTAACCCACAATACATGTGTCACCAGGCAGAACAGCCCGGCAAAGACAATCTGCGGCAGCGCCCGATCCAGAAAAACCGTCTCGCGCAGGCGAAACACCATCCACACGCCAACGGCGTAGGAAATCGCCATCGGCCCGACGCAGGTAACGCCCCCTGCCCCGCCGGCGGTCGTCAGGTCCAGCAGGAACCCCAGCGCCCAGCCAGCCAGCATTCCATCGATAACGTTCCGAACGTTCATCGCCACGAAAACCGCCATCAGCGCCAGCAGGTCAGGCCCGACAGGCCCCATCTCCAGACGATCAAACGTCAGTATTTTCCCGAGCGTCATCTGAATCAGGATGAACAGCCATGCGAAAATGAGGAATGGTATCCACCGCATCAGCGTACCCCCCCCAGCTTCGCCATGCCCGGTATGACGATGAAGACCTCCCGCAGAGCGGGCAAATTCACCGCCGGTTTGATCCATAAAGTAGACCGGCCCGGATGTTTCGAGTCGTCGGAAACTTTGACCACTTTGCCGATGTCCACCGCCACCGGCAGCGAACCGATTTCCGGGCGGGTCTGGAGAATATCGCCCGGCTGAATGTTGTGAACCTTGTTCACCTCGCCGGCAATGAGCCATTGCGTACCGTCGCCCCGCGTGAACACCTCGACGGGCGGATTGCGGTACTGCCGCAGTCGAACCATCCTCGCCCCGATCTGCACCCGCCGCGGGTTACGCGGGTTTATGATTCGCTTGACCTGCGCCCGGATGGCGAAGCCTTTATCGGTTACAAGTTGCAGCCGCGCGGTAAACGCTCCGGTCTCGCAGATTCGCCCCGCCAGGGCTGTTCCGCTGAGAACGGCAAGGTTCTCCGGCAGCCGCTTGGAGCGGTTCGTCACAAGCCGCCGGTTGGTTACCCACATGCCTTTACGCGAGCCTAGCTTCTGGCCGACGTTGACCAGCCGCGTCCATCCGTACGGTAGAGAATCGCCCGCCACCACGCGGGCGGAAATCAGCCGCACCGGCGTGTCGTCGCTCGGCCCGAACAATTGACTGAAGACCCTTTTACCGTTGCGGAATACCCGCCGGGCGGTGCAGACCTCGTCTTCCAGCGTGTTGATGCGGCGGTGGAGTTCGGCGTTTTCGGCCTGCAACCTGCGCGACTGATCCGCCGAAAGCCTCTCAACCGGAACCGTCTGCCGTTCGATGCTGGTCGCCAGGTACATCGTGCCGCTCAAATCGCCCGCCGGCACGAACGCCCAGTGCACCAGGCTGCGCAGCCGCCCCCCGACCTCCGGGCCGAGAAAGCTCGTCAGCGCGGCGGCGAGCATCAACCCCGCCAGAACCTGCGTTCGGGATGGTTTCACGGACATCTTCATAGGCTAACCATGATACCGCCAACAGCCCGCCGGTAGCAAGATATAGTCCTCGCGTGAACGGGAGTATCCATCCTACACTCTATATTGGGTGGCATGGTTTGCTTGCAAGCCATGTGTTTTTCTGCTTCCCACGATATCGGGTGGCATGGTCAGCGGCGAAGCCGATGGCCATGAAAGAATGTCGCAGAAATTACCAATGTTGGGTGGCCCCCCCCTTGGGGCAGGCCTGGGGGAGGAATGGCCCACGGAAATTGCAAATCGATCTTTCATGGCTACCCCGCAAAAAACGCGGGGTTTCCATGCCACCCGATATCGTGGGAATTTGTAAGTTCCCGCGTGGTGGCCTTGACAGGCCACCACGACACAGGTTGCAAACCCCTTTGAAGCAAGTCTGTGCCGCCAACACCGTTTTCGCGGCGGCCAAGGATGGCCGCCGCGCGAAGAGATTTCATTCAACCCTTGCCGCGACAGGCTATTGCTTTTGCGATGATTACCAGCAGGTAGACCGCGCCGGCCAGGATGATGGTAATCGGGCCGGTCGGCAGTTCCGGGCTGTAACTGATGGCGAAGCCGGTGGTAACGAACGCCGCGCTGAGCAGCGTCGCCAAGGCCATCACCTGCCACAGCCGTTTGGCGAACGTTCCCGCCACAGCCACCGGCAGCGTCAGCAGCGCGATTACCATCACGATGCCCACCACCTTCACCAGCAGCACCACCGTCAGAGCCGTCAGGCAGAGCAGCAAAATGTAATACGCTTCCACGTTAAGCCCGCGCGTCCGGGCGAATTCCTCGTCGAAACACACCGCCACGAATTGCCTGTAGAACCCCAGCCCGACGGCCAGCACAATTACATTGAGCACGGCAATTACCCAAAGGTCAGCCGGGCGGATCAACTGGATATCGCCGAAGAGGTAGGCTACGAGGTCTTGACTGTAGCCGGGCGTAAGGGCGACGAACAACACGCCCACCGCCATGCCGACAGCCCACAACGCGCCGATTATCGTGTCTTCCCACTGCTTCGCCCGCAACGAGACCAGCCCGATGACAATCGCCGCCGCCAATGCAGCGACTACCGCACCGTAGATCGGCTCCAGCCACGGCCAATCGTACACCTGCCGGATATAGCAGGCTGCCCCGATGCCCCCCAGCACGCAATGGGCAATGCCGCCGGCGATGTAGGTAATCCGCCGGGCGACGACGTAACTGCCGACCACGCCGCAGGCTAGCGAGGCGAGCAATCCACCCGCCACCGCCACCTGGAGGAAGCCGTATCGGCCAAGTGCGTCGAAGAATTCCATCATTTGTGCCGCCCCCCCTCACAGCCCCGCTCGATGCAGTCGTGCGAGTGCTGCACCAACCGAATGTCGCCGCCGTAAACCTCCCGCAGCAGCTCGGCGGTCAGTTCCGCCGTCGGATGCACCTTCACGAACCGGTTGACGCAGACGATGGTTTTGACCCGCCCGGGCGCAAAGCCCACGTCATGGCTGACGACCACCACCGTCATCCGCCGGTTCAACTCCCCCAGCAGTTCATACAGCTCCTCGCCGATACGGATATCGAGGTTGTTGGTCGGCTCGTCCAGCATCAACAGTTTCGGCTCAGCCGCCAGCGCCCGGGCGATCATCACCCGCTGCCTCTGCCCGCCGGAAAGCGCAGCCAACGGCTGGTTGTGCATGTCGGCTATCTCCACCGCATCGAGCGCGTCCATCGCCGCCTGCCGGTCGGCCTGGCTATACCGCCCGAACCGCAGGCCTGGTCTCAGACGTCCCATCAACACCACGTCCAGCACATTTACGGGAAATCGCAGATCGTGAAGGGAATATTGGGGCATGTAGCCCACCTGTCGGCAAGCCTGGTGTGGCGGCTGGCCGAGCACGCTTACCTTGCCCTCGCCCGGCTGAAGCAGCCCAAGCATGAGCTTCAGCAGCGTAGTCTTGCCGCCGCCGTTAGGCCCCACCACGCAGACAAAATCCCCCGCCTCGATCCGAAGGTTCACATTCTCCAACACAGGCAGACCGTCGTAGGAAAAACTCACATCCGAAATGTCAATCGCGGTAACGGTCATTATTTAATCCGCATAGGCCAAAACTGCCGGGTGCCGTGGCGGGAAGCGAAGCGACAGCCACGATGTTTGTAAATTCCCACTGGGCAGAAAATGGCTTGCAAGCAAGTCATGCCACCCAAACCTTAACTATAATGAGGGGACCTCTAAAAAAATACGGTTACGTTATTTCGCGGCGAATTTCTGGATTGCGCTGTCGCCGCCGATCATCATGAGCACGTCGCCGGACTTGATTTTCGTGTCAGCCATCGGCACGGAGATTACGACTTCCCGCGTTCGCATTACGCCGTCGGCGTCTACGTCCTCAGCCGTCCGGCGGATGGCGACCACCTGTATGTGGAAATTTTTCCGCACGTCCAACTCGCCGAGCGTTTTGCCGGCATAATGCTCCGGCGCGCCGATCTGCACGAAGCAGAAATCCTCAGCCAATTCGATTTTCTCGGCGATACTGGGGGCTATCAGGCGACTTCGCCAGCGGTCGGCAGATTCCTGTTCCGGGTTGACGATATCGTCCGCCCCGACGCGCTGGAGGATATTGGCCCGCATGCTGGTCGTTGCACGGCTGATGACTCGCGGCACGCCGAGTTGCTTCAGCAGCACCGTCGTCAGCACCGCTCCTTCGAAGGCTGAGCCGATACCCACAATGGCGACGTCCACTTTTTCGACGCCCTGCTTGCGGAGGGCTTCCTCGTCGGCGGCGTCCAGGCACACCGCGCGGGCTACATCGTCCCGCACGGATTCCACCAGGTCTTTCCGCCTGTCGATGGCGATAACCTCCGCCCCGCCGGCGGAAAGCAACCTGGCAAGCCTGCTGCCGAAACGTCCCAATCCGATAACCGCAAATGTTTCCATGATATTTTCCCTACAGAATAACTATATTCTCATCCGGATACGAGTAATCAACCGGTTTCAGCCTGGCCGTCATCGCCAACAGTATCGTCATAGGCCCAAGCCTGCCGATGAACATGCCCGCGATTATAACATATTTGCCGAACAGGCCCAGCCGGTTCGTTACGCCCGTCGAAAGCCCGACCGTTCCGCATGCGCTGCACGACTCGAAAAACAAGTCGATAAATTTCTCGCCCTGCATCGAGACACACAGCAACAGCGTAACAATTATCAGCAGGCCCATGTACAGCACGATCAGCGTAACCGCCCGCTGCAGCAGTATAGTCGGCACACTGCGCCCGAAGGCTTCGACGTGCGCCCGCCGCCGGAGGAAGCTCCACATCGCCAGCAACAGTATCGCGACGGTGGCGGTTTTCACGCCGCCGGCGGTACTGGCCGGACTGCCGCCGATAGTCATCAACCCGCACATCCAGACCTTTGCGCCGTCGGAAAGCTTGTCCATGTCCACGGTGTTGAACCCAGCCGTCCGGGCGGTAATGGACTGGAACAGGGCATTGGTGATTTTGCCGAACGCGGACATCTCCCGCCAGCCGTCATGTCTCGAGGGTATCTCCAGCAGGCCCAACACAACCGCGCCCAGGGTAATCAGGGTAACCGACGTCGTAAGGACGATCTTCGAATGCAGCGAGAGTTTTATCCGCGGTATAGGCTTGTCCGACGGGTATTTCCGCCATCGCCTTACCACCTTGCTCAGCAAAACCCGCAAGCCGGCAATGCCGTCCTGCAATACCATAAAGCCCAGCCCGCCCAATATGATCAGCGGTGCGAAAACGCCCATGATCTGCCAGTGGTTCCGCAGCGGCTGGGCCCAGCCCTGGGCAACCCCTTGCGACAGGTTGTCGCCGTAAAGTGCAAAGCCGGCGTTGCAGAACGCCGAAATGCTGTGGAACGCCGCATGCCACGCCGCCTGCAGCGGGGCCATCGAATTGCCCATCGCGTCCGGGACAGCCCGGAACATCGGGTATAGGGTTACCGCCCCGATTACTTCCAGGATGAAGGTTATCCACACGACAAACCGCACCGCCCTGCCGAGGCCTCCTATTTCGTCCTGGCCAAGCATTTCGCCGACGGCTTCGCTGCCGCGTACGGATAGCCTTTTGCCAGCCATCATCGCCAGAACCGTGCCGAAAATCATGATGCCCAACCCACCAAGCTGGATAAGACTCAGAATCACAGCCTGCCCGAAAGTCGTAAAATGCGTCCCCGTATCGGCGACGACAAGCCCAGTTACGCAAGTAGCGCTGGTGGCGGTAAACAGGGCGTCGCCATAGCTCCAGTTTTCATATCCGCCTGGTTGAATCGCCGCCGGAAGCATCAGCAGGCCCGATCCAATCACGCACAACCCCGCGAACGTGCCGATCAGCATCCAACTCGGCGGCAGGCCGCTGCCGGCTAGCTTCAGGTTGGCGCTGACCGCCCGCAACCCCAGCGCCGCCAGCAGATACACCTGCGTGATAATCAGATACAATGCACCAGCCGAGACGGCTGCACGACGATTAAAATGAAAAGTCAGAGCTATCGCCACGAGGAACAGGAGAATGAAGATATGGTCCAGCCAGTTCGACTTTACGTAAGCCCACCGCGACCTGGCCAGAAAAATATGGGCTATTCGATCCAGAATAAACCATCCGACGATGATTTTCTGGGTGGCGTTCAGCACCATTCGGGAAAACGGCAGCGATTCCAGGCCAAAGCCGCCGTATTTCATCACCAGCGTAGCTATCGCCCCAACACTGACCACCGCCAGCAGAATGTCCAGAATCTTCACTATCTGCGGGTTGCGGTATATGGATCGAGTTATCGGATCGGGTGCGGCCATAATAATTCCCGTTTACGTTCCCGCCCGTCGGCCCGCCGGCGGCGCGAGCCAAGGCTTTGTCTACTTCTTTTTGTACACTTCGTCCGGGTCGAAAAGCTTCTCGGCAATGGTGTCCCATTGGCCCTGGTCGTTGAGCTTGTTGGAGAAGCACGAGTAGTATCCAAGGTGGCAGGCTGCGCCGTGCTGGACGACCTCGATTACGAGCGTGTCTTTGTCGCAATCGGTGTAGATCGCCTTTACTTCCTGAGTATGGCCGGACGATTCGCCCTTCATCCAGTATTTCTGCCGGCTCCGCGACCAGAAATGCGTCTTGCCGGTCTTTACCGTGTCAGCCAGCGACTCGGCGTTCATGTATGCAACCATGAGCACCTGCTTCGTCTCGTGATCCACGCACACCGCCGGGATCAACCCGTCAGCAGAAAATTTTAAACCCTTGATCGTCTCGCCCAACTTACCTGCGTCCATGAAACTCTACTCCTTACATGTCTTACGTGTCGAAAATTTTTAGTGATCGATTCTTAGTTCGTAACCTCTCGCCGGCAAGCCGCGCCCGCCAGGCCAATCGGTATCAGCCAGATATGCTACCCGCCGAAGTGGAGTTGGTCAAACGCTTTACCGCCACTGACGAAACACCCACCACCCCGCCGAAAAATCGGGGAAAAGAAAATTGTTACTTTTAATCGGAAGGCCCTTGCGTTTATTGGAAGAATTCCGAGATAATGCCGGGGGATGGGGAACGGAATTTCCCGGCGGCAGTGCCGTTGTGGTTCAGGGATGATTTTTCAAGGAAGCCTCTTAAAATTGTCGCCGTTCGTAGCGGAAACGAAGTTCAAGAGGTTCCCTCAATTCGCGTGTTGTTTGTGTACCGGCTTTTGTGAAAGGAGCAGTCAGATGAATGCAAAGAAAACGACGATGGTTCTGGGTGTATTGTTCGTTACCGGATTGCTGAGCAGCCTTGCGGCGGCGAAGGACATTTACGTCAAGCCCGGCGACTCGACAGGCAAGGGCACAAAAGACGCGCCGTACAAGTATCTCTGGAAGGCAGTGGACAAAGCCATCCGCGGCGACGTAATTCACGTAGCCGCCGGTACATACGAGGGCAAGAACGGCTGCGGGCATTTCACGATTAAAACGCCAAACCTCACCATCGCCGGCGGCTACAACGCCGACTTCTCCGAGCGGAATCCGTTCAAGCACTTTACAATTCTCCAGCGGGCCAAGGATTACAAGGGCGACTGGATGGGTTTGCCCAAAGGTATCATCGCCGGTCATTCGAGGCAGGATCACAGTAATATGATTATCGACGGCTTCGTTCTCGACGCCCGCACCCGTAACGCCTACAAGCCCAACGGCGACATCAATCCGAGGAAATCCTACAAAGGCCAGCTCGTTCAGGCCAGCTCCGACAACATCAAGATTCGCAATTGCGTTTTGATGAACCCCTATGGCAACGGCATTTACTGCACGTGGAACGGCAAGGGCAACGAGATAAGCAATTGCTTCGTGCTGAACACGTTTTACACCGCGCTGTCCACCCGCAGCGCCCAGCCGGACTCGAAAATCCTCATCAAGAACAATACCGTTGCATTCGTGTGGCAACAGCCGGGCAAGGGCGGCGGCACGAGCCTGTTCGTCGGCAACCAAGGCCAGACCGAGATCGTGAACAATATCTTCATGTTCAACCAGGCCTTCGCGGTCAACAACGGCTTCGGCAACGATGACACCGTCCTGAAGGGCAACACCTTCTTCCAGTGTCAGCAGGGCTACTACAAATACATGGACGCGGACAAGAAGAACCTGCTGGTATGGAAGCCCGAAGAGCTTAAAGAACTCGACGAGGACGCCGAAAGCTTCATGCTTTCCGAAGCCGGCGGCAACAGCGACGCCGACCCAAAATGCAAGCCGGACAAAGACTACTTCGACAAGTTCAGTAACTTCGTCGGCTCCAAGCCGGGCAAGCTGAATATGGATATGATGAACCAGTGGCGGCGAAGCGTGGGCCTGCCCCTCCAGGCAGAGCAGGGCACAGCCCGGTCGAACTGGGGAATGGCCTATCCGCTTAAAAGCGTGCTGCCGAACCTCGTATCGCCCGCCAAGGGCAGAGGCGCAAAGCCGGACGTTACGTTCCAGAAGTACGCGTCCAAGGCTGCCGCTGCGAGCAAAAAAGACTACGCCGCCATCGAGTTCGACTCCATGAAAAGTGGCGCTGCCGGCGTACAGTTGACAAAGGACAAACCGGTCGTCTTCAAAGCCCTCATAGGCCCACCCAAGATGACCTTCGCACTGAAAAGCCAGGGCATAACGTCCGACAAGTACATCTGCTTCCAACTCGTCAAGCCGGGCGAGAACCCCTCAGCCACGCGGAGTTACGTCTACGGCTATTTCCTGAAAGGTTCCGAAGCCCACAAGAAGTGGCAGAAATACGCCAAAAGGGCCAAGCGATACAACAAGAAGGGCGGCCTCGTAATCAAAGGCACAGCCAGCTACCTCGGCTCCCCCTCCTACAGCTACCCCATCGGCGTAGTAGTAGACGAGGTCAGCAGAAAGTAGGCTCATGAAAGGCTGTCACTTGCTTTCTTCCGGCCTTCAAGCTTTAGCACCCGAAGGCAACTGGACACAGCCTTTCATTGAGATTACAGCCTGATGGTCAGGTGGCATGGCGACACCGTAAGGGGTCGCCATGAGGAATGGCGAAAAAATTGCGTACATCTTCGCGTGGCGGGCAGGGAAAGCCACCACGGCACCCGGCGTATACTATTCCAACGTCTCCAGAAGATTTGAAACGGCTTGCCGTAGTGCAGGAAGACTCTGGTCAATAATCCGCCAGACTTCCTCCAAATCGATACCGAAATATTGGTGAATCAGAATATCACGAAAACCGGCGACATCCTTCCACGGTATCTGTGGCTGGAGAGCCTTGCTTTCTTCAGACAGATGTTTTGTGGCTTCTCCGATAATTTCAAAATTCCGGATAACCGAATCGTGGAGCCTGAATTCCTGCAAAAAAGCTTCGCGACCCTCCTGTGCAACCTGGTCGATTTTCTCAACGGAATCGCGAATGTGTGTTAAATACAGTTTGTCGGACATTATAACTGCACCGCCTCGGCTAGTACTTGATCTTTGATTATTCTGTGCAGGGCACGGGGGCTGACTACATCGACTTTTATCCCGAGAAAATCCTGAAGTTCGTGCCAGATAGCAATACGGTCGAGCAGGCTGCGACCTTCGTCAAGCTCCACCAGCAGATCGAGGTCGCTGCCTTCGGCGGCCTCGCCTCGGACGACAGACCCGAACACACGGACATTCCGTCCGCCGTGCTGCTCACAGATACGCAGGATGTCTTCCCGCCTGGCCTTGATGTCCGACATAGTTACCATGCTTTTAATTGTATCGGCTAAAGGATTTTTTTACATCGTCAAAAAGGATTTTTCCCGGATGCCACGTGGTGATTTTCGTTCCGCGTGGTGGCCTTCCCAGGCCACCACGGCACAAGACCCAAACCTGTGCCACGACGGGAGCAAAGCCACAGTTTTTGTAGGCCGGGTCTTGACCCGGCAATTGCATGGTACATGCAACAAGTTCGTCCAATTCGGATTAGCCACAGTGAAAAACACGTTTTCCCAAGGACGTTTTATCGGAGGGATTTTCATGTAAGAAGGCGAAGCCTTCTTATCGCCGGGTCAAGACCCGGCCTACGAAAAACGGGTAAAAACCAGCACGAAAAACCAGCAAAAACCAGGGGAAACTACTTTGTCGTGGCTTGCAGGTATTCCACGTATTTTTTTACGCCGGCTTCGATGGAGTGGGGCTGTTTGGAGTAGCCGGCCTGGCGGATTTTCCCCATCTCGGCCTGCGTGAAATACTGGTATTTGCCGCGGAGGTCTTCGGGCATGGGGAAGTAGGTGATGTTCGGCGGAATGTCCATCGCCGCGAATACCGCCTTGGCGAGGTCTTCGAATGTCCGGGCCGTAGCTGTGCCCGCGTTGTACAGGCCGTTGGGAACGGTCTGCCCCGCGGGGGGATTCAGCAGGAACAGCGTGATATCGACCACGTCTTCCACGAAGACGAAATCCCGCTCCTGGCCGCCGTGCGGATAGTCGTCCCGGTGCGACTCGAAAAGCTTCACCTGGCCGGTCTGGCGAATCTGGTTGAACGCGTGGAACGCCACCGAGGCCATGCGCTGTTTGTGTGATTCCCGCGGGCCATAGACGTTGAAATATTTTACGCCTGCCCATCGCGGCGGGGTGTTTTTATTTTCCTGCTGCAGTGCCCACAGGTCGAACCGCTGCTTCGATTGGCCGTAGAGATTCAACGGCTGATAGATCGACGGATCGACGCGGTCGTCGTAGCCGTGTTGTCCGTCGCCGTAAGTCGCGGCGCTGGAGGCGTATACGAACGGCTTGGCGTGGGCGACTGCCCAGTTCCAGAGCGTCCGGGTGTATTCAGTGTTATTGCTGAAGATGAAGTCCGCGTCCGGCTGGGTGGTGTCGCTGCACGCGCCCATGTGGATAATCGACTCGACGTCCTGCCCGTCGGTTTCCAGCCAGGCTGGGAAGTCGGCGGTTTCCACGCGGGCGACGATGCTCATGTCGTCGAGGAGGGACGGATCGTTAAACATGCCATGGCCCGGCCCGTCAGGCCCCCAGAAGTCCACGGCTACGATGTCCGTTACGCCGCGTGCGTTAAGCTCCGCTACGATATTCGAGCCGATAAATCCGGCGGCTCCTGTTACTGCGATCATGATTTCCTCTTTTCCGACGGGTAACCGTACGCGGTATCCAATGTAAAAAATTATTCCGGGTTCGGTTCGACTTTGACGTAATGACGCACAAGCCGGTCCTGCAATTCCGTGGGCAGCTTGGCTGCGAATTTTCTGTCCCGGCACATACGCGGCATGCAATAGCGGGGCTTTGGTTTGACGGCTGTCGCGGCGTGGCAGATCGCCTCGGTAACGATTTTCACCGGATACCCGCCGTGCGTCAGTTGTTCCAGTTGCGCCAGTTGCTGCTCGTAGAACCGCTTGAACGCCTTGTTGCCGCCGGTTTCGAGGCGGGCAAGAAAGTCGGCTTTGCTTTGAGTCCAGATATCCGTGCCGATTCCGCCCGGCTCGATGAGTACGACCTTTATGCCCCAGGGATAATACTCCCGCCGGGCGGCATCGCTGAGGCCTTCCAGGGCGAACTTGCTGCCGGCGTAGGCTCCGACGCCCGGGATGGCCATGATCCCGGAGATGGAGCTTACGTTGATTATCCTGCCGCGTTTCTGCCGCCGCATGATAGGCCCGGCCAACTGCATCATCGCCAGCGGTGCGAAGGTGTTGATCTCGAATTGCCGGCGGACTTCGTCGAGGCTGACGTCTTCCAGCACGCCGGCCAGCACGTCCCCGGCATTGTTGACCAACACGTCCAGCCGCCCCCATCTGTCCATCACCAGATCGACGACAGCGGCGCGGTCGTCGGAGTTGGTTACGTCCCCGGCGAAAACAATAGCCCGCTCGTCGCCGACGGAGTCGTTAATCGCAACGGCGACTTCGTTCAGCCGTTCCTCACGACGCGCGAAGAGGCAAACGCGGAAGCCCTTGCCCGCCAAGGCCTTGGCTGCATCGGCGCCGATTCCCGAACTTGCGCCCGTGATTAAAGCTGTATTGCGATCTTCGCTCATGATTCCCGGATGTCCATTTTGTCGCTCGTACTCCAAAGCCCCGCCGACGGGGTGGAGATGTAGTATACCTTCTCGCCGTCCGGCATGACATTCCAGCCGTTCTTCATTTTCGCCGGATCGTACCGCTTCGTCATTTCGTCGATGTCGGCGTACTCGAAATTCACGCCCTCGACCTCTTCCTTCGTCAGATGGCCGGGTGCGTAAGTAATCTTGAACCGCCCCTCCGACGAGCCGTGAATCAGGTGGGCTGTGCCGTGCGTCAGGTCCTGCAGGTCGTCATTCTCCCGCCAGGCCTTCATCACCTTCTCCGTGCCGGAGTAGCCATACTTGCGAATCAACTGGTCAACCTCTTCCTGCTCGCCGAACCGCTCGAGGCCCGGAGCGATAACCAGCAGCTCGCCGCCGTCGGCGATGACCATTCTCGTGCGGTAGACCGCCTTGTTGGCTACCCAGGTGCTGAAAAATTCGTCGCCCTGCATCACGGCTACGACCTTGTCGATCGGCTCGTCGAAGGTGTTGATGTTCTGTGCCTGCGACAGACGGGCGGCTTCCATGTAGGTTTCCTGGTCTTCGCCGGCGAAAAAGCCCGTGTGGACGAGTTCGCCGCTATCGGCGTATTTCATCACGACCATCGCGTAGCAGTGCGGCAGGTGGCTGAGATATTCGGTCTCGGCTTTGTTGTAGCACGCCCGCAGGGGAGTTATCAACTGGCCGAGATTGTTCTCGATGCCGCAGCAGGCAGCCATCATGTGCGACGCGCAGATCATCTCCTTGCCGCCCAAGCCGATGAAGTAGTTCTTGTTATGGTTCGCAAATCCGAGAACCTCGTGCGGCACGACATGGCCGACGTTGATAATCAAGTCCCACTCCTCCTCCAGCAGCATCCGGTTCAGAGAAACGGGAATCGCCCAATCCGCCTTGCCGCCCGAAACTTCCTTCACATACTCGGCGGGCACTTCGCCGATGACCTTGCTGCCGTCGCGCCAGTCGTGAACGTGAATCTTCTCTTCGGGAACCGAGCCGAACATCCAGCGGTTCTGCTCGGGGGTGTGGGGCACGTGCTGGCCGAGCGTGGGGATAAGATGAACGTCGGCGGTTTCCGAGAATATCTGGTACAGCCGTTCGGTTATCTTTCCCGATTCGCTATGGGCGCGGGTGATATCAGGCGGCAAGAGCAGAACCCGCTTGGGGTCGGGGCAAATCCGGGCCTTGGCTTCGGCGGCAACTTTTTCCGTCAGTTCCATCAGCCGCTGAGGAGAGATAACGGCTTGTTCCTTAAACCATGTCATAGCATTCGTTCCTTGATAAGTGAAACATCCATGCAGCCCGCGTCATCGCGTGGCGGCTTTTTCAGAGACATCGACTGGTAAAAGCGTAGTATTTTCGGGGCAAAAGTCAACTTTTCTCTGGGAAATACAAGGTGCCGGGTGGCACAGGTTTGGTAATTGGGTGGCATGGCGACACCAAAGGGGTCGCCATGATTGGCCCAGAAAAAAATGTCGGGTGGCATGGTCAGCGGCGAAGCCGATGGCCATGA